>NZ_JAMCOU010000038.1:0-118445 GCF_023499985.1 Acinetobacter amyesii
GAATTGGGGTTGAGCATGTATTTGGTAGTTTAAAAACTTTCAAAATCCTTGCCGAGCGATATCGTAATCGAGGAAAAAGACTGGGCTTAAGATTCAATTTAATTGCGGGAATCTATAATTTAGAGCTGAGCAAAAAATGAATTATGAAAGAAGTCTAGTTATTTCCCTAAAATAAACATAATACACGTTATAAGAAATCAATTTATTTTATCAATAAATTTCAAAACCTTACACAAATACAAAGAGCACTATTCTACTCAATGGTGCTTTTTCCATGGTTTTTACTGTTATAAGCCTAATTTTAATCAATATTCCACAGTTTTGTGTAATCCCATTCAAAGATAAAGCAAACAAAAGTGTCCAGATAAAATAGTAATCGATATCCAAGTAGTTATTGATATTGCAAACTCTCCCGAAACCATTTTAATTTGCGCAACAAAATTTAATGCAAATTTTCAGATAAAGTCTGATCCCGTACTTCGTGATATGAAGCTTTTCAAATACCTCCTGCTCATTTCTGCTTGTTCGTAATTCATCATCGAACTCAATATTCAGCGATTGAAACAAAATTCACCAAACTTGATACGTAAATTCCACATGTATCCTGAACAGCACTGCAAAAACTAAATTTCAGGCAGATAAAAACACCGTATAAATTGCTTTATACGGTGTGAGTTTAATCGAAAGTATCTGACTTAGAAATTGTAATAGAACTGCAGATTCAACAGTTCATGCGTATCATCATCGCCGCCTTGCGCATACGAGCTACTCGGGCCGCCAATCAGGAAGTCATTTTTACCCATAATATATTCAGCCACAAAGCTCATGTTTTTATAATAAGCCGCTACTCCCAGTAAATTACGCGATGAATCGTCATAACCGTCTTCAGACTTCACATAACTGCTGTACATGGCATACGGCATAACCGCATCCAGTTTGCCTACATTCTTAAACTTATAGCTGACATCTGCGGTATAGAACATCCCCTCATTTGCCACCATAAAATTATCATCAAATGAACCCATTAAAGATGTTTTGGGCGTCAGCGGATCTTTGTTATCCATTTCATTTTTACCCAGTGTTAAGCCAAACCCCAGATTGTTATAGCTCACATTGCCAAATACCGCCCATGCTTGACGGTCACCCGTTTGGCCATTGGTTTTGTTTTCAATATCCGACTGCCAATACGATGCACCAATGTTCCCTTTCATCGGTTCCGGCAGACTTCGGATTTCCTGCTTTACACGGCCAATAAACATATTTTGTTCATCTAAATGTGTCAGGCTTGAATCTTCAGGTTTAACGAAGTTTGTAGTGTAACGGCTGGCATCTTCTGAATAAGGGCCGCTGTAGCTGCCGCCATCTCCAGTAAAGTAAGCCAATTCCACTTGCGTGCCTGTATCAAACTTGCCTTGGTATTTCAGCCCGACATTATGTACGTCTTCTAAGCCAATCTGTGTAATGACACCGCCATAATAGTTGCTTTCCCAAAAGCGCCCCGGCCCAAACGGCACAGGCTGCAAACCTGCTTGAATCAAATGACTGTCGTTAATGTTATAACCTACATAAGCATCGACCAATGTGGAAAAATCGCACAGCTTATTATATTGATAGCAGCGATACTCTAAATGACCAAAAATTTTCGGTGAAGTATAGTCCAAGTTGATACGCGCTGCATCGAAGGTCAACTTATGATCATTTTCCGTCCAGCTTTTGTCTTGGTATTTCACTCTTAAAAAACCTGAGAGTTTTAATTCCCCTAAGTCAGTTTTTGGATCCCCAATGGATAAATCTGCAGCTATAGCAGGTGTAGCCGCACACCCCAACAGCAACAATGAAACACAATAATTTAAAGCTTTCTTTTGCATTATTTAAATCTCTATACCTGTTGTTAAGTCAAGTGTGTACTGCGGGCTTTTTTGCAAAAGCCCCTGCAGCGCTTCGCTTTAAACGAAGCTAGGAAAATATGAGAATGAAAATAGAGGATCGATCTATGCCTATTTCGGCATGTATTTCGCAATTTCTTCAGCGCTAGGCGCTTGCAAGTTGTACTTCACCAGCAGCTTGTCAAATTCACCAGACTGTTTCATGGCATCCAAACCTTGGGTGACTTTTTCCAGCATGGCTGTATCTCCCTTACGGATCGCAATACCGCCTAGAACTGGGAAAAATTGCTCTGTCGAACTGATTTGAACACGGCCTTTCAGCTTTTCTGCAGTGCTCATCGCTACACTGGTATCGTCATAATGCGCATCCACTGCTTTAGACAGCAGCGCCTGCACTGACTCAGGCGAGGTATCAAACTCACGTATGGTGATGGCCGCTTTACCCTTCGCTACACAGCTTTCTGCAGACATTTGGCGCAGCTGCTCAGGGAACATTGAGCCTTTTTGCGCAGAAATTGTTTTACCGCATAAATCATCACGGGTTTTCGGCTGATATTCAGAATCCGCCAATGCGAGCAAAGCCTCTGTCGTCATGTAATACGGAACCATATCCACTTTTTCTAAACGCTCTTTGGTGATGTATAAACCTGACATCACTAAATCAAATTTTTTCGCTTCCAAACCCGTAATCAAGTTAGAAAAACGGCTGTCGATAAAATTTGCTTGAGCATTTGAATGTGCAAAGATTTGATTGGCTACATCAATGTCAAAACCAGCAGGTTTGTCATTTTCCATATATTCAAATGGCGGGAATGTCATATCACTGCCTATCTGATAGGTCTGGCCTGCAGCTGCCGCATCAGAAGCCGATGCCGCTGATGATGCCGTATCCGCACTTTTACTGCATGCAGTTAAACCCCAAACCAAACATGCCGCTGCTACTAATGGTTTCACTTTTAACATTACACTCACTGCAATACTCCTTGAGTACTTTATGTACGTTTTAGAACTGTTATACGTGAGATTTTTCGAGATTGTAATTTTGAAATTCCTACGCAATACTCCAAAAAAAGCGATGCAAGCTTTTGATTAAACAGTAATAGACTTTTCTCATATTCTAAGCAGAGCAATATGATGAAAACAGAACAGCAAATTCGTATAGACCTCGCAGCAGCACTGCGTTTGAGTGCAAAATTAGGCATGCATGAGGCAGTCGCCAACCACTTCAGTGCCGCTGTTTCAGAGGACGGAAAATCTTTTTTACTAAATCCGAAATGGGTACATTTTTCTAAGGTAAAGGCCAGTGATTTAATCTTGGTCCATGCTGATGATGCAGGCAGTTTTGAAAAAGGCAAAATAGACTCAACCGCATGGGCCATTCATGGCCAAATTCATAAGCTGCGCCCTGATATTAAAGTCATCATGCATTTACACCCGATTTATGCAACTGCGCTTTCCTGCCTAAAAAATCCGACCTTGCTGCCGATTGAGCAAAACAGCGCACGCTACTTTAACCGTGTTTCTTATGATTCACATTATTCAGGCATGGCAGATCAGATCGCTGAAGGTCAGCGTCTTGCTCAGCTGCTGCAGACCAATACCCGACTGCTGATGGGCAACCACGGTGTACTGATCGGCTCACATGATATCGGCCTTGCTTTTGATGATATGTATACCTTTGAGCGCTCAAGTCAAATCCTGATTCATGCCTATTCCACTGGCCAAACCTTAAATATTTTGGATGATGCTGTGGCAGAAAAAACAGCGCAGGATTGGGAAAAAATTGAAGATTTCAGCATCGCACATTTCGAAGAAATGAAAGAAATTTTGGCAGCTGAAGATCCAAGCTTTATGGACTAAGAAAACTTAAACAATAAAAAAGAGCTTCAATTGAAGCTCTTTTTTTCACTCTCGTTCTAAATTCGTTAAGCCATTTCTAAACCGGCTTGTTGTACAAAGAAAGAGGCCCCCTTGGGCTTTTGCGGCATTTTCAAATGATTCGCTGTCATACGTACTTGCCCGCTTTCTTGTCCATAAACCAATTGCCCTTGGTGCACGCTTGGCAGCGGGTTATCTGACAATGCAACCGCATCTTCTGCTGCATATACCGTAATGAATAAATAACGCGGCAACTCAGTATTATTTGCACCAGATGCATGCAGCAAACGGGTATGCATGAAACAGACTGAGCCTGCAGGGCCTGTGCAAGACACAAATTTTTGGCACTGCTCCGCCTCGACTTCATCTTCCACTTTGCCTGTGAAACGGCCATCTTGCCAATGGTTATACAACTCGCCCTTTTGGCTGCCCGGAATCACCTGCAGCGGGCCATTGTCTTCTGTCACCTCACCCACCATCAATAACGCTGTGATCATGTCATCATTAGTATGCGGCGTGAATGGAAAATCTTGATGCCATTTCACAGTGGTCGCTGTATGCGGCAGTTTAGCATTTACTTTACTGTGGTGAAAACGGGTGCCGCTGCCTCCAATGAGCTCTCCAGCCATTTGCGCCATATTAGAATGAATGGCTGTTTCAAAATATGCATCTGAAATTTCCGTCGGAGAACTAACACGACGCAGTGCAGGATGTTCTGAGCTGTGATCCGCAGGATCGACATCAAAGCGCGAGCGTCCATCAATGGTTTCTCCATAAGCTTCTGCAAAGCCTCGGCTTTCGTCAATCCATGCTTCCAACTGCTGACGTAGACCCTGTAATTCCGCAGCATCTACGACATTTTCGACAACTAAAAAACCGTCACGGTGAAATTGTTCAATTTGGTTTTGATTTAACATTTGCTCATCCTATTCGCTTTTATTTATTCATGACTGCTGCAATGTCTTCTTCAGTCGGTGCTTTTAAGCCATATGCAGTCAAAATTTCTTCATATTCGCCTGAGGCTTTAATACGATTCAAACCTTCCTCAACGAGCTTATACGTTTCGGTATCACCTTTACGGATGCCAATACCTCCTACTGTCGGGAAGAATTGTTCTGTCGACGTAATCTTCACTTTGCCAGCTAAGCTAGTTTCAGCCGCTTTCATGACTGCGGCATCGTCATATTGGATTTCTACAGCATGCGCTAATAGCGCCTGCGTGGTTTGCGGCGATGTTTCAAACTCACGGATCATCAGCGCTTTCTTACCATTTGCTACACAATTTTTCGCTGAAATTTCATGTGCCTGAGTTGAGAACGCAGTACCTTTCATTACGCCCACTACAGCACCGCACAAATCATTTGGCCCTTTAGGTGCAAGCTTGGAATCATGACGCACCAGCAATGAAATATCTGTTTTGTAGTAAGGGATCATATCAATCTGTTCAAGACGCTCAGGCGTGATGTACATAGATGAAAATAAAATATCGTACTTTTCGCCTTTCAAACCAGGGATCAGATTCGCCCAGCGTGTATCCACCCAGTCGGCCTTATAGCTACCGTCAACTTCAGCAATCTTTTCCATGATTTCAACGCTGACACCGCTTGGCACGCCATCTTTCAAATACTCGTATGGAGGGAAAGTCAGGTCTGAACCTACAGTGACCAAACGTTTTTCTGCTACCGGCGCTGCCGAATCTGCAGTTGGTTCTGACTGTTTCGAGCAGCCAGCCAATAGTAAACCGCCAACGATAGCCCCAATGAACATTGATTTATTTTTCATACCCCATCCACCCAACTCTTTATGTTTATCTGTCATTTGAAGATAGAACAAACATATACAGAATCCGATTTGGATTTTTTTATGCAAAGCTTTATAAAAATAGAATTTAAAATTTAGCGATTAAAATATGAAAAAAGCAGCCAATAATGACTGCTTTCTTTAATTTAAATAGAAATACTACTTAGAGGTTTTATAAAAAGTTAATCCTTGGCAATAAATTTTTGGAACCGCTCATTATCAGACTGCATTAATGCTTCTGGTGTATCATTTAATACCACATGACCGTTTTCCATAAACATTACACGATCAGATACTTGAAAAGCAAAGCGCATTTCATGGGTCACAATAATCATGGTTAAGCCTTCTTGTGCCAATTCTTCAATCACTTTCAGCACTTCATTGACCAATTCAGGGTCTAATGCTGAAGTTGGTTCATCAAACAGAATAATCGACGGCTGCATGGCTAGCGCACGGGCAATCGCCACACGCTGCTGCTGACCACCTGAAAGCTGGTGCGGAAACTTATTGGCATGCATTTTCATACCGACTTTTTCCAACATCGCTAAAGCCGTAATTTTGTTATCCAGCACCGTACCGCGCTTGTGATACAGCGGTGCAAGCATGACATTTTCCAAAATCGTTTTATGCGGAAACAGGTTAAAGCTTTGGAACACCATTCCGACATTTACAATTTGCTGTTTATATGCAGGCGATTCATCAGTTAATTCCTGATCTTTTAAGAAAGGCTGACCCAATAAATTGACTGTGCCTTTATTCAAGCTTTCTAAGCCATTTAAAGTACGGATAAATGTCGTTTTACCTGAACCCGATGGCCCAATAACGGAAATGACCTCACCCCATTTCACTTTTAAATCAATCCCTTTCAGGACTTCATGCTCACCATAGGCTTTATGAATATCAATAGCTTCCAATGCATATTCGCCATTGCGTTCAGTATTGATCTCTTTACGCGCACGCACAGAAGCTTGCGGCAGCTGCAGCAGCGGATCATTTTCTGCCAGCATCCCTGGTTTACGGTTCGTAATATCTATACGGCGTTCAAACCAGCCGAGCAACCAGCCAAAGACAGTCACGATCAGCACATAATAGAATGCTACGGCCAGCATGGTTTCCATCACCAAAAAGTTTTGGGTATATAAACGCTGACCGACCAATAAAATTTCAGTGAGTGAAATGACCGAAACCAAAGATGTGAGTTTTACAATGGAAACATATTCATTACCCAGTGCTGGAAGCGCAACACGAAAGGCTTGCGGAATCATCACTAAACGCTGAATGCCTGAATATTTCATGCCTAGCGCCTTACCCGCTTCAATTTGCCCCTTATGCACCGCTGTTAGACCGCCACGGTGAATCTCTGCAATATAAGCCGCTTCACTTAAAGTCATAGCAATCAGACCTGCAATAAATGGCGACGCCAAAAGCACACTCGAAGCTGGGAAAATTTGCGGCAGGTTATAAACAAAAACCAGCAGCACCAGCAGCGGTAAGCTTCTAAAGAACCAAATATAAAGATCACTCGACCATGCCAAAGGTTTGAATTTAGACTGTTTGCCCAACGCCAGTACAAAGCCCAATACAATGCCGACCACCCAAACCAATACGCTGAGTTCAATGACGGTCCAAGTTGCGGCCCAAAAGTTTTTATGTGAAAACAAACTGAATGTATAAGACCAATTAAAATCCATTCAATACCCCACTCGCATGATTCTGTTCTATTTCCTTTGTTATAGCGAACTTTGAGTGAATAAGTAATTTTGAAAAATTGAGGTCTTAATACAGAAATAATTAAGCAATAAAAAAGGCCAGATAACTGACCTTTTAAAAATTTGCACATCTACGGCATTTATAATAAACACTGTAGTTACCTTTTTATAATTATCTAAAAACAAATATAAATACAAGCTTCATTTTTAAATAACTTAAGCATTATAAATCAAAGCTGATTATACCCTTAAACTCATATAAAGCTTTTCTAAGAAAATATCACACTGCTGCAGCTGATCTATATCTACATATTCATTCGGTTTATGCGCTACAGCGATATCTCCCGGGCCACAAACCATCACAGGACAATGCAGCGCCCCTTGGAACAATCCGCCCTCAGTACCAAAGGAAATATTGCCTATAGAGGTTTCTTCTGGCAACAGGCTTTGAATAAACTGAACCGCCTCAATGGTTTTGGAGGTTTTCAACCCTGGATATTGGTTGACTTCTTCAACCTCAATGTGACTGCGGAAGTCATCCTGTATTTGACTTAATATCTGCTCTTGAATAAGACTGCTGCTGTCCTCCGCCAAATGACGGATTTCATAATCCACCACACAGCTGTTCGGTACAATATTCAGCGCTGTCCCACCATTAATCTTACCCACATGCACCGTGCTGTAAGGAATATCATAGCCAGCGTCCTTATGTCCTTGTTGACGGAGGTTCTGCTGAATGGTTTGCAAAGAAGTCACCAGCTGGCTGGCCACATGGATCGCATTGACATAATTAGGCGCTAAAGCCGAATGCCCCTCTTCACCGCAGCAGCGGGCGCGGAATACCGTTTTGCCTTTATGCGCCAATGCCAACTGCATCATGGTCGGCTCACCAATCACACATAAGATAGGGGAAATAATCGTGGAAGCCAGTTGATCTAAAATCCCACGTACACCAATACAGCCTATTTCCTCATCATAAGAAATACACAAATGCAGCGGACGTTTGAGCTCTAATTTTGAAGCTTTCAACATGGCGATGATGGCACATGCTAAAAAGCCTTTCATATCCGCTGTTCCGCGGCCAATAATTCTTCCGTCTTTATGCGTCGCTTCAAAGGCTGGCGAATCCCACTGCTGCCCCTCTACCGGCACAACATCTGAGTGGCCAGACAAAAGAATACCCGCCTGATCACGCGGTCCCACACTGGCCAATAAATTAGCCTTGCTCTGTTCTGCATTAAAATTCAGTTCTGTAAAAATACCGTTTTGCTCAAATAATTTTTGAACATAAAAAATAAACGCTAAATTGCTTTTATAAGATGTTGTATCAAAAGA
Source organism: Acinetobacter amyesii (assembly GCF_023499985.1). Taxonomy (NCBI): domain Bacteria; kingdom Pseudomonadati; phylum Pseudomonadota; class Gammaproteobacteria; order Moraxellales; family Moraxellaceae; genus Acinetobacter; species Acinetobacter amyesii. The sequence goes on from NZ_JAMCOU010000038.1 coordinate 8,609, forward strand.
AATAAATTTATCTAACAGCTGTATGCTGTTTACATCAGTCACTATTTATGCCTCTTCCAGTACAGGCTTTGTCTTAATATGCGGATCAAAGAAATGCGCATCGCCCATACCGGGTATGTATTGATTGGATAGGAATGCACGGCAGCGGCTGATGAATGCCTGCGACACCGTATTCAGATTTGCATTTTTTGCAGTCGCCAAACCAATTTTCATCGGACGGTTATCGCCTGCTATACGCAAGCGGACGAGTCGTTTGCCGTCTAATGAATAATTATTTTTCGGGCGCACATTTAAAATGGTATAGCCCAGATTATTGGCTACCATCGAACGGACGACATCCACATGGCGCGAAGTATGCGCCACCAACGGGCTTAACTTATGCTTACGGAACAATGAAATAAAGTAATCATTACTGAAAGGCATATCTAAAAGCACCATCGGCAGTTCTGCCAGTTCTTCTAAAGTCACCGCCACATTTTTTGCTAGAGGATGCGCTTCACTGACCAAAACATGCGGCGGCAGCACGGCCAAAGGTTCGAAATTAATCAGGTCATGATCAATATTTAAATCATAAGTCAATGCGACATCCAATTCATTACGCGCCAACTGGCTCAACAAAATCTGCTGATCATCCTCACTTAGCTCCAAAGTGACATTTTTATATAAATTGGCAAAGCCATGAATGATTTCTGCATAAATCATGGGTGAAAATGCAGTAAAGCAGCCGAGCTTTAAGGGCCCACGGATAGAACCTGAAAAGTCAGCAGCCAAAGCATATAAGCTGCTGGCCTGACTTAAAATGAATTTGCATTCCTGCATGACTTTTTCGCCAATGCTGGTCAGCATTAAGCCTTTTGCATGCTGGCGAATAAATAGCTGTACTTGCAATTCAGATTCTATGTGGGCTATCGCCGCTGAAATAGAAGGTGAAGAAACGTGAATTTTTTCAGATGCAATAATAATGCTGCCGCTTTCAGCTGTCGCAACAAAATATTGCATTTGACGTAAAGAAATTCGATTTAACAATGCCGCGTCCTTTTCAGCGCAGGCTAAGCATTATTCGTCGCCCGGTACACCATAACTTGGAGAGCTGGATGGATCTAAAGCCCGTGCAACATAATCCTCAACTTGCGGTTCATACACTTTCCAAAGCTGATACAAGTCCTCAATTGGAGTTTCAGACCAATCAACCCGAAGATTAATCACAGGCCATTCCAGTTTATCGACTACTAGAATACCTGCTGAATGAACTGGGCCAGCTTCGCCGCCTGCATCTAAACCAGCTTGCAGCGCTATAAGCAAACGCTCTGCCAAACTGCCGGATGCCTGATGAAAAGCGTCAACCATGGCCTGAGGAACATCTTCATTTGCAAGCAGATTTCCCGCACCAACAGCATGCTCCCCTACGCACTGAGAATGAACACCTAAGGTATATTTGCCGCTAAATGCAGCAGGCTTTTCATCAAAATTTAAAACCGTCAGCTGTCGATACTCAATAAAGTCGGTATTTTTGACCAATTCAGCAATCGCATCGTCTGGCGCCAGATCATATTTGGTCATATCTAGCAAAATATTTGCCAAGTATGGATCTGTAATGTTCTGAGATGTTGCAACACCCACACCGGCCTTGGCTTGAATGCACCGCGATGCAACAGCTGGAGAAGAAGAGCTGATCGCTCCTCCAAATTGCCCCGTTTTATGACAGCGGGCAATAATTGAAAATGTCATAGGCTGCGTTGCTCCTTTTACTTAGTCAGGAATAACTGCAGTTGCATCAATTTCAACCAGCCATTCAGGACGGGCAAGTGCCGAAACGACAATACCTGTTGAAACTGGGAACACGCCTTTTAGCCATTTGCCAACGACACGGTAAACATCTTCACGGTAGCGCGGATCAATAATATAGATTGTGATTTTGCAAATATCTTCAAGTTCACCGCCAGCTTCTTCGAGCAGCATCTTAATGTTATACATGGCTTGTTCTGCTTGGCCCGAAGCATCGCCAATGCATACGCTTTCAGATGTATCTAGGTTTTGTCCAATTTGACCGCGTAAGAACACTGTGCTGCCGCGTGCGACAACTGCTTGGCATAAGTCATTATCTAAATTTTGTTCTGGGTAAGTTGCTTTTGTATTAAAAGTTCTAATGCGTGTATGTTTCATCTGAAGTGTCCTCTGTTTACTACAGTTTCAGTATGAATCAATCACTTGTGAAGGCAATTTCCCTTTTCCGTGTTAGTGCTTCAAGTTTTCCTTACTAGATATATTTTATTAATTAGCCATATAAGATGTATTTTAAATCTTGAATATTTTTATTTTATAAAATTCACCACTGCATGAAATTTTTATTTTTTTATGTGATAGATGCAGTGATACAAGATGTAGTCTTTTAAGTCGTAAAGAATTTATAAACTGGCAATAAAAAAGCTTTAAATCAATAAGATTTAAGGCTTTTTTTAATTTTGGTGGGATGGCGTCAATTGAACTCAGCTCATAACCTATTCATTCTAAAGCTATTTTATTAAATAAAAAAAATCTTTGACCCAATTTTGACCCAAATTAGATTTAGTGCATTGAATCACTTTTAAAATCTTATTCAAATCCAAATTCAGGATTTGAAGTGGCGTACTGATTATACCAACATCGAACACGCCATAAAATGATATATTATAACATATCATTTCTTTGATTTTCTTTTTTGATGTATCATTCTTTTAGATATATTCAGGGATAAGGTAATGTTTGAAATTATTGATGATTTAAAAAATAAATTAGATCAGCATCGTCCCCTATCACCTGCGATAGTAAAAAATTTACAAGAAGACCTTATTGTACGATGGACTTATCATTCCAATGCTATTGAAGGCAATACACTTACTCTATTAGAAACCAAAGTTGTACTAGAAGGCATTACTGTCGGTGGAAAAGCTTTACGAGAGCACTTCGAGGCAATTAACCATAGAAATGCCATTTATTACGTTGAAGACATTATTAGAAAGGAAGAACCTTTTTCTGAATGGCAAATTCGCAATATCCATCAACTCATTTTAAAGAATATTGACGATGATAATGCTGGCCGATATCGCCAGCAAAACGTATTGATTTCAGGTGCTACAACTACACCACCCGACTATACCCTACTCAATGATAAAATGGCTCAATTGATTGATTGGTATAACAGTGAAGCACATGCACTTCACCCTATCGAACGTGCTGCAAAAGTACATGCTGACTTTGTTGGCATTCACCCATTTATCGATGGCAATGGACGTACCTCGCGCCTCTTAATGAATCTTGAATTATTAAAAGCTGGCTATCCACCTTGTGTCATTACTGTTGAAAATCGATTAGCTTATTATGAAGCTCTTGATCAATGGATGGCTTATGGGAAAACTGACGCATTTAACCACTTAGTTTCCGATGCGGTACTCGAAGGATTTAAACCGTATCAAGTTGTTTTAGGAATTTAGGGGGACTTTGTCTTTCAAAGCTTTGTGCAACAAAGCCCTTAGCTTTTAAAACTTTAGTAAATTAGCTCTATAAAATTAAAAAACCGATGTATAAACATCGGTTTTTTAATTTTTTATTTAGTTATGCAGGCGTAGCTAGATTTGCGACTTTAAGTAAGCTCACTTGGTCCTGTTGTCTTTGCATAATAATTTTACCATTACGCACACTTAAAATAGCTTTTACTTGATTAGCAACAACTTCATAATCATTTTTAGCCGGCATAATTATAAAACTGGCAGGACGTCCGACCTCAATCCCGTATTGATCCCCTAAACATAAAGTCTTGGCTGAATTATCTGAAACAAAATCCAAGCAACGTTGTAAGTCTTCGTAACCCAGCATATGACAGATATGTAAGCCAGCATCCAGAATACGAATAATATTACCGTTTCCTACTGGATACCAAGGATCACGAATTGAATCCTGAGCAAAACAAATATTCATGCCTGCACGGTCAATTTCTGGTACACGGGTCAAACCTCGGCGCTTTGGATAGCTATCAAATCTTCCTTGCAAATGAATACTTTCTGTAGGGCACGAAATAAAGTTAATTTTAGAACGTTTTAGTAAGCGGAATAACTTGTAACAATAGGCATTGTCATAAGATCCCATCGCTGTAGTATGGCTAGCTGTTACACGTTCCCCCATACCTCGTACGTGTGCTTCATCTGCCAAAACTTCCAAAAAGCGAGATGCTGGATCATCAATCTCATCACAGTGTACATCCACCAGACAGTTATATTTTTCAGCTAAATCCATCAAGAAATGAACTGAACTTACACCTTTTTCACGGGTATATTCAAAATGTGGAATGCCACCAACTACATCAGCACCAAGCTTTACGGCTTCCTCCATTAAAGTACGACCATTTTTAAATGACTCAATACCTTCTTGTGGAAATGCTACAATCTGCAAATTCACTTTATCTTTGATTTCTTCTTTAACTTCAAGCATAGCTCGCATTGCAGTTAAGCTTGGATCAGTGACATCGACATGTGTACGCACATGTTGAATACCATGCTCAATGAGCATATCTAGCGTTTTTAAAGCACGTAGTTTAGTATCTTCAAAAGTGATCGTGGCTTTACGTTGCCCCCAACGTTCAATCCCTTCAAAGAGTGTACCTGACATATTCCACTCAGGCTCACCCGCAGTGAGTACAGCATCTAAATGAATGTGTGGATCAACTAAAGGAGCCATGACTAATTGTTGTTGTGCATCGATAGTATCTACATCAACTGTTTGAATGAGACTAGCCTGTTTTTCAATGGCTTCAAAGATGCCATTGTTGTAAATAATACTAAATAGCCCTTCTTGTTGACGTAAAACTGCATTGATAATTTTCATGTTAGTTCCTTTTAAAATAATTAATGACTCATGTGCCAGATCAGTAATGCCATTGAAGCATTTAGACGGAAATTTGCCTCAGTTAAGACCTGATTTGTCAGTGATTCAATTTTTTGAATCCGTTGGTTTAAGGTGTTTCTATGGATACCAAGTCGTTTGGCTGTATCATTTAAGTTGCCATTTTCTTTAAGCCAGGCATCTAACGTTTCGAGTAGTACAAATGGATGCTTTTTATCGCTAATGAGAATACCCAAGGTTTCATGCATGAATTGCTGCAATACGCTTTTGTTCGGAATCGCTTTTAAAAGTTTTAGCACCCCCAAATCACGATATTGGCAAATACTATTTTTCATCTGCATTTCAAAAGCAATTTCCTGAGCTTGGGATGCTTCCCAAAATCCTCGTTGAAATGCCACTGCAGAATTCACTTCATTTGAGAACCCTGCAAAGACCTTAAGTTTATTATCAAGTTGACTCATTTGATCGATCACTTCTATGAGTGATTTTTTCCACGCATCGATATCATGATCATCAAGGTTGAGTACCAAACTAAACTGATCCCCCTGACGGATGACTGGAATTTTCTGCTTCCACTGTTTGGACCATTTTTCCAAGGCTTCATAACACTGTCGTTTAATTCTGAAAAAATAATTTTCATGCACAGCATTAGTATCGGTATGAAACAAGGCATGAATATTGTGTAAGCGCAGTACTGTAATCACATGACGTCCAAGTAAGTTAATTTTTAACTGTTTGGCACGAAGTTGAATTGTATCTACCGATGGAAAATCCCCTGTCAGTAATTGAGAGATTACATCTTCACTCGATTTTTTGACTTGAGAAAACTGAACTAGCTGTGTACCAATCGCATGCGTAACTTCAACCATCTTCAAACTGTAAGGTTGCTCAATTAACGGTAAACCAAGCTCATTTGCGCGTGAAATAAGTTTAGGTGGAATTTCATGGATATATTCCTGACCTGTCATAATGACAAGCGCAGCTACATTTCGTTCATATGCCTGTTCAAGTAAACCTAAGAGATTATTTTCATCACGGGTATAGTTGATTCCCGTAACAAATACAATCTCTCCACCCTCAATCCATTCAGCGATTCCTTCATTTTCTGCTACATAGAACCAGCGGACAGGCCGATGAATATTTTCTGTTCCACCACATAATTTTAGTGGATAAAGTGAAGGTAGATTCAGGATATCTTGAACGGTCATATTCATCGCATTACTCCACTGCATTTACTTTATTTAAGACAGATGATTCCTGACGTAATGGGAATAAATAATTCAACACACTATAAGTGGTACATGCCACCACAATACCCACAATAGGTGCAATCCATGGTGATACATAGGCAATAATTGCGCCTGTGAAATAAGCAATCAAACCAATCCAGTTAAAATTAGGAATATTTGCTTCAGCTAATAATGGATATTTTCCTTTATGACGAATCCAGTAATCCGCCATGATCACACCACCAAGTGGAGGAATAATTGCGCCAAGGAGTAATAAGAACGGAATCAATAGCTCATACATACCAGCAGCAGCTAAAATGATCCCCGCAACAGCAGCTACAAGCACCATGGTTTTACGGCGTTCACTTCTTACCATATGGCAAGCAGCAGTTGAAACACTATAGATTGCTGGGCCTTGGATCGTCCATAAGTTCAGGCAAAGCATCACTACTGCAGCAATAGATAACCCTTGTAAAACTAAGACCTCTACAATATCGGGTTGTTGATAAACGATTGCCATCCAAGCGCCAGCTAGGACCATTAGACCATTACCAATTACAAAGCTCACTAGACATGCCCAAATCGCGATTTTTCCGCTCTTGGACATGCGCGTCCAATTGGTAATTTGTGTTGCACCACTGGCAAAGGTACCAAATACCATGGTAATGGCTGTTGCGAATGTGAGTGTTTCTGTCGGTTGAACACTAGTTAAACCAGTCCATCCACCAATTTCTTTGGTCGCTAAGACAATAGAAGTAACGAGCAAAATAAACATTAAAGGAATCGATACACGGGATAGATATTCAAGTCCTTTAAAGCCGACAATTGCTGTAATGGAAAAACCGAGTCCAAATAGCACCATCAAAGGAATGAGTAAACTGTCAGAAAATCCTAATATTTTTCCAAGTGAAATCGCCAGAGTTGCTGTTCCCCAAGCAAACCAGCCTAATTCAGCAAAACCTAAAATAAAGTCTGATAGTTTACTGCCCCAGTTGCCAAAGCAGAAACGTCCCATTAGAACTGTATTTAAGCCACTACGTGCAGAAATAAATCCCAAGGTCGCGGCATAAGCTCCTAATAGCAAGTTGCCTATGGCTACAATCCACAAAATATCAGTGAACTCAAAAGCTACCCCAATTTTTCCACCAGCAAACATAGTTCCTGTGAAAAAAGTAAAACTAAATAACACTAAGGCTATTGGGAAAAAGCCTTTACGTTGGGAAAGTGGTGTTTCTGTTAAAGGCGACTCTGCATGCACGCTCATATTCAACACTCCTACTATTCAATTAAAATCCTTGAGCGCTGTATTGCAAGAGCTATGCCAATTTTTTAATGCTTAAATTTATGTAGGTTAAATTGTTAAATGTGGGCAATTTGCACATATTTTTACTTTTCATGCAGAGTAAATGGGTAAACTACTGTGCTTTAATAACATTCAGTGATTTTATTTTGTGCATTTTAGAAACTGTAAATATTACAGAACATGCCGATATTAACAGAGATGGATCCGGAAATTTGAACAACTCCTATAAGTGATATTCTGCTCCCCAAATGATGTTATAAACCTCAATATATGGAGTATTTTATGGCACGTAGACCAAAAAGAAATCATTCAAACGACTTTAAGGCTAAGGTAGCACTTGCTGCGATCAAAGCAGAAAAAACACTTGCTGAATTGAGTTCTGAGTTTGATGTTCATCAAAACCAAATTATTGACTGGAAAAATCAATTAATCTCAGCTTCCTCGCAAGCTTTCGATCAATCAAAAGCTCCATCAGCCCCCCCATTGATCTTAAAAAGTTACATGCAAAAATCGGTGAGCAGGCATTAGAAATTGATTTTTTAGAAGGTGTGTTGAAGAAACTGGGCCGCTTCAACCACAAAAGTTAATCGATCACTCACTTCAGATTTCAGTATCTAAACAAGCTAAGTTACTGAAAGTCTCTCGTGGTTGTTATTATTATCGCCAAAAACCTGTTAGCTCATCAGATCTCAAGCTGATGCGATGTATTGATGAATTACATATGCAATATCCTTTTGCAGGCAGTCGTATGATGCGTGATTTGTTGAATCGTCAAGGGCATCATATAGGACGACGTCATACACGTACTTTAATTAAGAAAATGGGTATTCAGGCGTTATATTGCAAACCAAATTTAAGCCAGGCTAATCAAGCTCACCGTAAATATCCATATCGACTCAAAGGATTGGCCATTCAGCGCAGTAATCAAGTGTGGTCTACGGATATAACGTATATCCCTATGGCAAAAGGCTTTGTTTATTTATGTGCTGTGATTGATTGGCATAGCCGCAAGGTACTTGCGCATAGGGTATCGATTAGTATGGATGGTAAAGGTCGATGGGTTGATAATGTGATGGTTGAACGATTATGGCGGAGCGTTAAATATGAAGAGGTGTATCTCAAAGCTTATAGCAGTGTCACAGATGCGAAAAAGCAATTGAGTGCATATTTTGAGTTTTATAATTTGAAACGACCTCATTCGACGCTGGACAAAATGACACCAAATGAATTTTACAATGATCAGCTACCCCAACAAAACAAGGTGGCTTAACTAGAGCGGAATATCACTTATAAATACGCTTTTAGTTGTTCAAACAAGTGGAACAACCTCTAACTCAACTGATGGCTCTAGTCCTCTTATTTGTCAAGTCAATTTCTTATCCGCGATTCAGGTTAAATAAGACTTAGATTATAAAGATGAAGTAATCTCTCCCTAAAAATTTCCTTATTCTATCTATGATTAGCAGAGACGCTTGAGATAGCCTCAATATCTCTGCTAAAAATTAATTAATCTAATGGATTAAGAAACTTTCTTTTCATTTACCCATCTATACAGTACTGGCAATAAAACTAAGGTAAGTAAAGTAGATGAAATAATCCCGCCAATCACTACGGTTGCTAGAGGCCGTTGAACCTCAGCGCCTGTTCCGGTTGCCAGTGCCATTGGTACAAAACCAAGTGAAGCGACACAAGCCGTCATCAGCACAGGACGTAGACGCAAAACTGCCCCTTTCCATACTGCTTCATCTAAGCTGTATTGATTTCGAAGCTCTTTGATAAATGTCAGCATCACCAGGCCATTCAAGACAGCAACACCTGATAGTGCAATAAAGCCAATCCCTGCTGACATGGATAAGGGAATACCACGTAGCCAAAGGAATAAAACACCACCCGTTAAAGCAAACGGTACGCCTGTAAATACCAAAAGACTCTCTTTAACATTATGAAATACTGCCATGAGTAAAATAAAGATAGTCAATAAGGCCAGTGGAATCACAATTTGCATACGTGATTGAGCTGAAGCTAAATTTTCAAATTGGCCACCATATTCAATCCAGTATCCACTTGGCAGATCATAGTCTTTTAACTGCTTTTGCAGTTCAGAAACATAAGAACCCAGATCACGCCCTTCAACATTCGTTGTCACAATAATACGACGTTTACCATTTTCACGGCTGACTTGGTTCACCCCTTCAATTAGACTGACTGTCGCAACATCGGCTAAGACAATTTGCCCTCCACTAGGAAGCTGAATCGGCAACTGAGCAACTGTTGATGTATTTCGATCTTGATCAGTTAATCTAATTTCAAAATCAAAACGTCGATCACCTTCTAAGATTTCACCCACATTTTGACCACCAATACTGGTTGCCACAAGGTCTTGAATTGAACGCACACTTAGCCCATATTGCGCAGCCAAAGCTTTATTTACCTCGACATTTAGTAATGGCAAACCTGAGGTCTGCTCGACTTTCACGGCACTGCTACCCGATATTTGCTGAATGATTTTGGAGATTTTAGTCGCTTCAGTATTGAGGACATCCATATCATCACCGAAGATTTTCACACCAACATCACTACGCACACCTGAGATCAATTCATTAAATCGGAGTTCAATCGGTTGTGAAAATTCACTATTATTGCCTGGAATCGTGGCTAAATACGTCACCATACGGCCACGTAATTCATCTAAACTTTCTTTAGGATTTGGCCATTCTGAACGAGGCTTTAACATGATATAGCCATCTGAAATATTGGGTGGCATGACATCTGTTGCAACCTCGGCTGTACCCGTTCTGGCAAATACTGCCTTAATTTCAGGGAAACTCTTTAAAAGAAGCTTTTCAGTATTCTCCTGAATACGTAAAGACTCTTCTAAGCCTGTACTTGGTGAACGCAACTGTTGTACCGCAAAGTCTCCTTCACTGAGCTGTGGTGCAAATTCACTGCCGAGTTTGGTACTGATGAATCCCGTAATCACTAATAAACACAGTGCAAAAGTCAGCACAACTGCTTTGTATTGGTACGCAATATCAAGAGTTTGCTGATATTTAGCTTTTAGCCATAACATCCAACGACTTTCTTTTTCTTGAATATCGCCTTTGACCCACAATGCCACCGCAGCAGGCACAAATGTGATCGATAAAATAATGGCTGCAACAAGGGCGAGTACCACTGTCAGTGCCATCGGATGGAACATTTTTGCTTCCACACCACTTAAAGCAAAAATCGGAAAATACACCACTAAAATGATCAATTGCCCAAAAATCAAGGGACGTCGAGCTTGGCGTGCGGCTAAAAAAACCTCTTTAAAACGCTCTTGTTGAGTTAATTGTCGCTTTAACTGTTGCTGAGTATGCGCCAAACGACGAATACAGTTTTCAACAATCACCACCGCCCCATCGACAATAATCCCAAAATCTAAAGCACCTAAACTCATGAGATTGGCACTGATATTTTTTTGCGCCATGCCTGTGAGTGTGAATAGCATCGACAATGGGATCACACAGGCTGTAATTAAGGCTGCACGAATATTCCCGAGAAATAAAAACAGAATGACGATGACCAAAATGGCGCCTTCAATCAGGTTTTTTTGTACCGTTTTAATCGCCTTTTCGACCAAACTGGTGCGGTCATAAACAGTTTCAATTTTAACCCCTTTGGGTAAGCTTTTCTGAACATCTTGGATCTTAGCATCTACCGATTTTGATACCGTACGGCTATTTTCGCCCATCGCCATCATGGCAATCCCAAGTACCGTTTCCACACCGTTATAGGTTGCACCACCTGTTCTTAATTCATGACCAATGGAGACTTGAGCAATATCACCCACACGGATTGGACTACCGTTCGGACTTGCAATCATGGTGTTTTCAATATCACTGATATTATTCAAGGTACCCGGCACACGAACCGTGAGTTGCTGACCATTTTCCTCAATGAACCCTGCACCACGATTTTCATTATTTAGTGTCAATGCTTGCTGTAATTGATCTAAACCAATATTCAACTGCTGCATGCGACTAAGATCGGGTGAAACGAGATAGGTTTTATTATAGCCACCAATACTATTAACCTCAGCAACACCTTTAACTCGTTGCAGTTGCGGTCGAACAATCCAATCCTGAATTTCTCTTAAATCCATCGCTGTATAAGTAGAACCATCTACTTTTTTCGCATTCGGTTCGGCTGTAAGCACCCACTGATAAATTTCACCTAAGCCAGTAGATACAGGTGACATTGTGGGTGAAACTTGTGCAGGTAAATCAGCTTGCGCTTCTTGTACACGCTGGTTAATTTGTTGACGTGCCCAATAGATATCAGTTCCATCTTTAAATACAACAGTGACTTGGGATAATCCATAGCGGGAGATTGAACGTGTTAGCTCCAAATCTGGAATACCTGCCATGGCATTTTCAATCGGATAGGTAATCCGTTGTTCTACTTCAAGTGCTGTAAAACCATTGGCTTGGGTATTGATCTGTACTTGGGTATTGGTAATGTCAGGAACAGCATCAATCGGCAACTTCTGATAACTATAAATACCCACTGCAATCCATGTGCAGACAAACAGCATCACCCAAATAGCATTTTGAATTGTAAACTGAATAATACGCTCAAATAATCCTTCAGGACGAGGTAAATCTTGATTAATGCTCATGACTGGCCTCATCTTTTTCTAATTCAGACTTTAATAGAAAACTGCCATCCGCAATGTATTTCTGCCCTTCAGTTAATCCAGAAATGACTTCTAGCCATTGCCCATCCTGACTGCTCACGCCCACTTCTATTAGCTGTGCTTTAAGATGAACCAGTCCCTTTTCTTCAGACTCAATCACAAATACCACAGGTTTTCCTTCAACCTGCTGTAAGGCTTTTTTCTGGACTCTTAACGCTGTTTTTGCTTGTGCATCAGTCACAAAAACATTTACCAAAACATTTGGACGCAGTACATCCGCTTGTGTGGTGACTTTGGCACGCACTTGTAAACGTCCAGTTTGTAAATCTGCCTGTGAATTCAGCGTTTGTACTTTTGCTTGGTAATTTTGATCAGAACCATTGGTTTTAAAGTTTAAAATTTGCCCTGCTTGAAGATGAATATTTGAGGTATTTGGTAGATTAAATTCCAACCAAAGGTCTTTTAGATTTTCAATCACAAAAAGCTGATCCGCCAGTTGGACATTTTCACCTACCACAATGTCTTTTTGACTGATCATGCCTGGAATGGGTGCGCGAATAACAAAACGTCCATTTTGCCCAGTTGAACCTAGAGCGTGTAGACGGGCTTGCTGAGATTGCACTGTAATTTGGGCTTGGCGATAGGTATTTTCAGCACGCTGCAAATCTTGTTTTGCCGAAATACCTTGTGACCAAAGCTGTTGTTCTCGTTGGTATTCTTGTTGTGCCAAACGCAAACTTGACTGCGCAATGCTCAAATTCGCTTGTTGATCAATTAATTCAGGGATGGAAAGTACTGCAAGCGTTTGACCACGTTCCACATACTGACCAAGAGCAACATTAACTTGCTCAACATGACCACTAAAATTCGGTGAAATATGCGCTTGTTGATCCGTATTCACCACCAATTTTCCAGGGAGTATTACAAAGCTGTTTACCTCCCCCTGTGTGACTGTTTCAACTTTAAGGCCATGTTCCACCATCTGTTGCGCTGTAAGCTCTATTTCGCCTTCTTCACTATGCTGATCGTCTTTACTTTCTTTAGCATGATCATCATGCTGTTCAGCTTCACTATCATGCCCATGCTCATCATTTTTTCCATTTTGATAACCCAACCAAATCCATACACTGATTAAAGCCGTTAAGCAGATCAATACACTGATTAAAATGAGTTGAGAGATTTTTCCAAATTGATATTTTTTCACCTTATTCTCCCTGACCATTCAGCAGATTTTGAGTTTCGACAAAGGCTTTTTTATTGAGTTGGCTATAAGCATTAGATTGGCTGATCTCTTCATAACTTGTGCCTAAGCTTAAAGCCTCAACACTGAGGCCGATCTGCCAAGCTTGTTTGAGTATTTGCAGTTGTACTAAACGTAAATTTTGCAACTGAAGAGATGTCTGGTGCATATCCGTGATAGAGAATTTGCCTGCCTGAAAACCCTGTAAAGTTCGAGAATGGACTTTCTCGGAAAGCTGTATTTGCGTATTGATAGCATCAAATTGTTGACGCAACCCTTTCAGCTCATTCAAACGATTAGCAATTTCAAGAATTTGTTGTTTCAATTCTCTTTGTTGGACTTGATTTAATAACTGCTGTTGGCGCTCTGCCATTGGAATCGTATATTGCTGACGATTAAAAATATTTAAAGGAATTTCGACACCCAATGCCAAAGTCTTTTCATCCAAAGATTGAGGTGATTTAGTCTGAGTCATGCCGAGATTCAACGTGGGTTGAGGAAGGTTTTTAATTCTTAAATTCTCTACTTTTTGCTGAGATTGTTGCTTATTCAAGGCATACAGTTTTTCGAGCCAACCTTGTTGGATATTTTTTTCAACTGAACGTTCAATCTCGCTTGGCCAAACCACTTTGTTTGATAGAACACTTAAGGAAGGTTGGGAGTCTCCCCATAAATTAGAAAGTTGTCGCTGCGACGCTTGCAGCTCAAGTAAAGCCTGTTGATATTGTCTTTGACTATCTAAATGTTCAATCTGAGTACGCTCATAATCTACCAAAGCAATACTACCCGCTTGATAACGCTTTTTAGCACTGTTTAAGTTGCTTTGGCTGAGCTTAAGTTGCTTTGCAAAGATAGTCGTTTCAGTTTCAGATAATAGATACTGTGCCCAAGCATACTTCACCACCAACTCACTCTGAGCTTGCCAAAGCTGTTCTTGTAAGTGAAGCTGCTGTTCTGAAATTAAGGCTATTTTTTGATTAATCTTACGTTGGCCAAAAACATCGAGTGGCTGGCTAATACCGATACTTAGTTCTTGTTCCTGATTGGAATCAAATCCATTTTGTTCAATGGAGAACACTGGATTTTGCCACAAACGGCTGTTTTGAATATTTAATGTCGCCAATTGTTGGCGCTGTATCTGCGATTCAGACTGTGATTGATATTGCTGAACTTTGACTAAAGCATCTTGAAAATTTGAAATTTCACTTGCATAGGTATAGCTATTTTGAATACCAACTAGCAAAAGCCCAATAGCGATGCATTGACTTGTAAAAGTCATATTTTGAAAAGACATGGATATTTCCCACTAAATTAAATTTGAAAGTGGTGGGAATATTTAAGGCTACCCCACCATTAGCGGGGAAATTTCGGGAGGCGGGCTTTGTGAACTTAAGTCAGGCGAACGGTAATCATTGTTCCAAAAATACTCTGGTCTAACAGTATATGAAAACAGTATTTGTATAAAAGAAACTTGACGTTGTTCTAAAATCAATTGGTTCATTGAGGGAAGATGATCCTGATGATCCTCACCCAAATCTAATGTATTTGCAATTGATTCTGAAACTTGATGATAATCATGTTGAACATCACTCACACATAAAACATTGTTATGGTGTCCAAAATGATAGTTTTGATTCAGGGGTATGCTTTCTTCATGGATACAGAAAGCAGCTGCCACATTCCAAAGGCTTTGGAACATGAACAAACTTACTAAAACGGTAATCCATGTTGATGAACGCATACGAAGAAAAGTAATAAATTTTAATGGTATTATAAAGTAAATAGCCATCAAAATTCTAGACGCATATAACCATATTTGGGACTGCCAAAAATAACTAGTTTAAGCTTTTCATATCAACGTACAACATTATTCCAGTAAAACCATATACATATTTATTTGAGTAATCTATTATTTTTATTAAGGACACTTAAGATAAAAGACTGAATCGTACCGGGTTTGTCGGAGAGTCAATATTCTGAGAGACTATCCCGATGACAAAATTAAAATATACCCCTGAAATCAGAGAAAGAACGGTTCAATTATTGATTGAATCCGAAAAAGATTATCCTTCTACTTGGGCTGCAATCACAGCAATTGTTCCTGAGCAGCATGCTGCGCAAGGGCTGTACTCCTGAAACACTACGTGTTTGGTATCAAAAATATTTAGATAAACAAAATCCAGTTAAAGTACAGCAGCTTTCAGACCAAGAACGTATTAAACAACTCGAACGCGAAAATAAAGAACTGCAACGAGCCAATGAAATTCTACGTAAAGCAGCCGCTTTTTTCGCCCAGGCGGAGCTCGACCGTCCACACAAATAATGGTGGATTTTATCCATAAAAATAAAGATCGATATGGTGTTGAAGCGATTTGTAGGATTTTACCAATCGCGGCTTCTACCTATTATCGAACACTAAATCTCACAGTAAATCCAGAACATCGAGCGAAACGAGATCTACATGATGAGCATCATGCTGAACAAATTAAACGAATTTGGAAGGAAAGTTCAGGTCGATATGGTGTACGTAAAGTTTGGCAAAAACTGAAACGTGAAGACTATATTATTGCGCCCTGTACAGTTGCTCGATTGATGCAAAAGCTAGGTATACAAGGTGTTATGGTGTTTTAAAACATCAGACTGCCTATCAAAGAGATTATTTATTGGTCGAATAATCTCAAAACCTGATTGACTACCAAGACGGTATCTCAGGTCGCTGACTTCACGTATATTCAAACCCATTCAGGTTGGGTCTATACCGCCTTTATTATTGATGTGTTCTCACGAGCAATTGTTGGATGGAAAGTATCAACACGTATGAATACAGACATGGTCCTGGATGCATTGGAGCAAGCATTGCATGATCGAGGCGTGCCAAAAAACGTGATTCATCATAGTGACAGAGGCGTGCAAGATCTTTCCATTCTCTATACCAATCGCTTAGAAGCAGCAAATTTACAAGCTTCAGTCGGTACAACCGGTGATTGAATATTTAAAAGCGGATTGGCACGGTTTAGTGGATGTACAACTTGCGACATTAAACTGGGTAGATTGGTTCAATAAAGGGCGTGTACATAGTGCACTAGATTATGTGTCACCTTTTGATTTTGAAGCAATGTACTATGATAAAATTAATCCGTTAGGTCAGGTGGCCTAACTTAAATAAAAAGTCTCCGACAAACCCGGTACGGTTCAACCACTACCTCCTTACTAATTAGTACGTATGTATTTAGTTGTATAAATAATACTCTTCAACCGCCATCGCCAAGTTAAAAACACCTTTATTAATTAGATCAGCGCTGATTGAACCTAGACCTAAACGTAGAAAATGCTTCTGCTTATCGAAATCTAAAAAGAAAGATTGTCCCGACTCAATGAATACGCCTAAATTCGCAGCATAGTGAGGTAAGACAGCAGTATCAATTTCAGATGCTGTATCAATCCAACATGCCGAACCGCCATTCAAAGCATAAGGTTTCCATGTTGGAAGATATTGTTTTAATGCCTTATTGAGTATTTCACCCCGTTGTCGGTGTAATTGGTGCTGACGGCGTAACATGCTATGGTAATAGCCTTGATCGATAAACAAAGCAAAGACACGTTGATTGAACACATTTGGATGTCGTAACATCAGCCGGCGTAAATGTCGAAGTTCTTGTATTAATTCAGGTGCGGCAACGATATATCCCAGACGTAACCCAGGTGCCAATGGCTTAGATAGACTTCCAAGATAAATGACTCGTCCATGTCGATCTAAACTTTTTAGCGCGGGGATCGTCGTATTTTGCACCAACACTTGAGCATCATATTCATCTTCAATAATAATGCTGTCGTTTTGTTCTACTAGCTGCAATAAATTTTGTCGGCGTTGTGGAGACATGGTTACTCCTGTTGGACATTGTCGCCCTGGTGTAACAAATAAATAATCACACTCATTTGCCCGAGTTAAAGTCACCCCCTCATGATCCACGGCTAAAGGCACAATATGCTGGGTCTGTAGCAAAAATATATTACGTGCATCTGGATAACCAGGTTCTTCGACACCAATGACATGATTCTGCCGCATTAATAACGTCGCCAACATATATAAACCATGCTGACTCCCTACGGTTAACAAGATTTCGTTTTCTTGAGCCATGATGCCTCGCGTGGGCAAAATATGCTGACGTATTGCATTTATGAGATAAGCGTCGTCCCCCTGTTGAGTAATATCTTGTGACCATATTGAGGCATCTTTTGCAGATAAGGCACGTAATGCACATTCCCTCCAAGCTGAAGCAGGAAAGTTTTCCGCATCTGGCTGACCATAAATAAAAGGATAGGAATAATTCATCCAATCACTTAGTTTAGTTAAATGCCTTTGTGCTGAAGGTCGTATACAAAAGCGAGCACCCCAGGTCGTCGCTTTTGATGTAGTCCGAATGGTTTTACTCTCACTACTATCAATCTGGAAATTTAAACAGACAAAATGTCCACTCCGCTGTTTGGATTCCAAAATTCGCTCAGCAACCAATTGTTGATACGCAATGGTGACCGTATTTCTACCAACACCCAGTTGATCAGCTAAATCTCGGCTAGAAGGTACTACCATACCTGGTTTTAAATAACCTTGTACTAAAGCCGAAAACATCATACGGCAGATTCTGCCCTGTAAATTCAAACCACTCTGTGCCGTATTAGAAAATAATGCTTGCCAAACTGTAGCTGAAATTGCTGAACTCACTAATTAATCCTTATATCTGTGCATTGCTGCGATCCATTTTGATGCTTGCCTACTCAAACTGGTGCAAAGCTCATGGTTTCAGTCCATCTTTAAGCTAAAACTGGACTTACTTGATATAAAGCAAAAGGCATTCCACTCCTATTAATTTAAACTATTTATTTAAAAACAATAACTTAATAATATTAATTGCTGGCTCCATCAAAACTCTAAATCTGGTACTACGCCATATTTCAGTATTTCCGTACATTCATTTCATCAGTTTATAAAACCTAATTTTGGAGCAATACAAATGCAGCAAGCACAATTAATCCAACTTCTTACCGATTTTTCAACAGCTTGGAATCAACATGATGTTGAACAACTCATGGCATGCATGCATCCAGAATGTCGGTTTGAAACTGTGGCTGGAGATGATGTTTTTGGAACCAGAATTGAGGGCTTAGATGCAGTTCGTCAAGCATTTAGCAATACCTTTCAAAGTTTTCCAGATGCTCAGTGGCGTAACGGTAAACACTGGATCAGTGATAACGCGGAGTTCGGTATTTCAGAAACAACTTTTACAGCAACGACTGCTGATGGAGGCTGGATTGAAGCCAATATGGTTGATGTCTTTACATTTAAAGATGGAAAAATTCTCGTCAAAAATGCATTCCGTAAAAATAGACCTGTGCAAGCAATCGCATAAGGAGTCATTCAATGAATCAATCTGTCCAACATGCAAGTTCATTTCGCGAGCGCCTAGAACCGCATAAATCTATACCGCCACAGAGTTTTAAAAGTTACAACTCACAGTTTGACCCTTTAACCACTCCTGTCCTATCAGGTAATGAAAATTATGCGCCAACTTATTGGGTCGGCACAGCAGGTACGCCACCCGAAGATGATGGGCCATTAATGGGTGACACCGAAGCGGACATTGTCATTATTGGTGGAGGCTTCACTGGGCTATCGACAGCACTAACACTGGCTGAACAATTTGGTGCCGCACCTCTTGTGCTTGAAGCAAACCGTACCGCATGGGGCTGTACCAGCCGTAACGGTGGGCAAGGTCAAAATGCTTCGGGTCGTCTGTATCGCTCCCAATGGATTGAAAAATGGGGATTAGACACCGCCAAACGTCTTGATGCCGAAATTCGGGAGGGCTTTGACTACTTTAAAGACCTCGTGAGCGGTATTGAATGTGATGCGCAAGATGGTGGACATCTTTATATCGCCCATCGTGCAAAAAAAATGGCTTTCCTTGAAAATGAAGGTCGCGTCATGAAAGAGGTGTTCGGCTATCAGACTCGTATGTTGAACCGTGAGCAACTGCATGAAGAGTATGTGGCTGATCAGGAAGCTGCCGGAGCCTTACTGGAACCCGATGGTGTTGGCGTACACCCCTTAAAACTGGCTTTTGGCTACTTAAAGCGTGCCCGTGCTGCTGGTGCCAAAGTACACACTTCTAGTCCAGTGCATGGCTGGGAAACGCGCAATGGCATCCACTATTTACGTACCCCAAATGGCATTGTCAAAGCGAAACGTGTAGCGGTTGCAACAGGTGGCTATACGCCTAATGGATTACACCCGCATCTATCTGGAAAAATCATGCCGATTTTATCCAATTCTATTGTGACGCGTCCTTTAACAGCTGCGGAACGTGCTGAAGCAGGCTTACACAGCACCACATTTATTACAGATACCCGAACTTTACGTCACTATTATCGCCTACTCCCTGATGGATCTATGCAATGTGGCAGTAGAAGTTCCTTAACAGGTGCGGATGCAGACAATCCAGTCCATCTCGAACGCTTAAAAGAAGGGCTTTATCGCAAATTTCCAAGTCTACGTGGCATACCTATTGCTTATTCTTGGTGGGGTTGGGTCGATGTGAGTCATGACATGATGCCTCGTATCGTACAACCCAACCCTGAAGAAAGCATTTATTACGCTATAGGTTATGGTGGTAATGGTGTGTCTTTCTCCGCGATGGCAGGACGCCGTCTCGCAGAACGCGTGATGGGAATACAACGCCCTCAATTTGAGCTTCCAATTTATCAATCCCCTTTGCCTTCACATCTGTTTCGACCATTTCGTCGACTCGGGCAAGCACTGTTATATCGCTGGTACCACTTAAGAGATGAAGTGCTTTAAGCGCACATTCAATCATCTGTAATGATTCGGTTATAAAAATATAAGAGGGAATCCATCATGTATGATTCAGATTCAAATCAAAGTTTAAAAAGTACTTTAAAACCCCGCCATGTTCAAATGATGGCACTCGGTGGTGTTATTGGAATGGGACTATTTGTAGGTAGTTCTGTAGTGATTCAATCTGCTGGTCCAGCCGCAATTTTGTCCTTCCTGATTACGGGTGTATTGATTATTTTAGTGATGCGAATGCTCGGTGAACTAGCAACCGCCTCTCCTGTATCAGGCTCCTTCTATGCATATGCACGCCATGCTTTCCAAGATTCGCCTTATTTATCTCGACTCGCAGGTTTCATGACGGGATGGATGTATTGGTATTTCTGGGTCATCGTGATTGCATTAGAAGCGATTGTCGGTGCAAAACTCTTGGCGTATTGGTTACCTGATACACCTCAATGGATTGTCAGTCTAGTTTTACTCGCCCTATTAACAGCAACTAACTTATTCTCCGTAAAATCCTTTGGTGAATTCGAATTTTGGTTCTCATCTATTAAAGTTGCTGCGATTGGTCTTTTCATTTTCCTTTGTTCTTTATATATGTTCGGTCTTTGGCCAAACCATCAAGCCGCGGGATTTGGTGAATTGTTAAATCATGGTGGCTTTATGCCAAATGGTTGGGGACCAGTCTTATCGGGTGCTGTTGCCGCAACTGGATTTTACTTTGGTGCAGAGATCGTCACCATTGCCGCTGCAGAAACTAAAGATCCTGAAAAATCAGTTGCCAAAGCCACACAATCCGTGATTTCTCGCGTCCTGATTTTCTATGTTTGCTCTATTTTATTAGTGGTCTGCATCGTCCCTTGGAACAGTACAGAAATTGCGACACCTTACGTAAGTGCACTAAAAGTATTGAATATTCCGTTTGTTGCGGACATTATGAATGTTGTGATTCTGGTGGCTGTACTCAGTTGCTTAAATTCTGGAGTTTATGCTGCAAGCCGTATGTTGTTTGCTTTAACCCAAAATGGCGATGCACCTCGTAGTTTGACCAAACTTTCAAAAAATGGGGTTCCTATTCGTGCCATTCTGTTCAGTACCTTATTTGGTTATTTCTCAATTTTAGCTTCATACTTCTCACCAGATGCTGTATTCCCTTTCTTGGTCGAATCTTATGGAACTGTAGCCTTATTTGTCTATATCGTGATTGCATTCTCTCAAATTCGTTTGCGTCGCCACTTAGAGCGTGTAGCACCTGAACGTTTAAAAGTTCGTATGTGGTGTTTCCCATACCTGAGTTATTTTGCAATCATCGGCATGCTTTCCATCTTTGCAGCCATGGCTTTTATTCCTAGTCTTCAAAAAGCGTTCTGGTTCGGTATCGCAAGTGCAGGCATCCTATTCTGTATCTTCATTATTCGAGATTATGTAGAGCTAATTAAATTACGTCATCAAAGTACTCAACTGAATACGCTCATCCCTGTCAAACAAACCAAAATTTAATCCTCAAACACAATGATCTGTACTTTGTAAAGGTCATCCTTGTCTTTAGGAAATCACACATGCTTTTAAAAGATAAACTTGCTGCATTTGCAGTGGTGTTCATCTGGGGTATTAACTTTTATTTTATGAAAGTTGGGGTCAGTGAGTTACACCCTATGCTCCTCGGATGTTTACGCTATCTACTGGTTTTATTGCCTGCTCTCTTCTTTATCCGAATTCCAAGCGTCGGGTGGAAATGGTTATTACTTTATGGCTTTATTAGTAACTTTTCTCAATTTGCATTTATGTTCAGTGCAATTGCGACTGGAATGCCTACAGGTCTAGTCGCTTTGGTGGTTCAATCCCAAGCATTTTTTACTGTCGTGATTGCAGCATTTTTATTACGTGAACAAGCCTTCTGGAACCAGTGGTTGGCCATAGCGATTGCCTTTATGGGCTTAATGCTAATTGCATTCGGTCAAAAACATAGTCATGTGCCATTAATGGGGCTAGCATTGGTTTTATGCTCTGCAATTTCATGGGCCTGTGGCAATATCGTAGTCAAAAAAATGGGGCCTGTTAACCCAATTGGTCTGGTCGTATGGGGCAATATTCTTACCCCTTTATGGTTTTTACTTTTAGCGGTACAAGATATTGGCTGGCAAGGTATCATAGCCGATTGGCATGCGCTGACATGGAAAGGATTTGGTGCTGCAGCATTTCTCGCTTACTTTGCCACTATTGTCGGATATGGCTTATGGATCTACCTACTGACACGTTATCCTGCTGCTAAAATTAGCCCATTGTCACTCTGGGTACCTGTTATAAGTATGATTTTTGCCTATTTATTTTTAGATGAAAAATTAAATACTTTGCAGTGGTTGGGTTCATGTATTGTTATGCTGGGTTTAATCGTGCATTTATTAGGATCAAAAATTCAAACTCTATTGTTAATGCAAAGAGCATCAAACACTTAAATAATTATAATTTTCCCATATACACTCAAAGGCTTACTCAAAAGAGTAAGCCATATTCTGAACAGCCATTCATTCGAGTTAATCCTGTCCTTTTGAGAATCATCTTAGTATAACAATAAGTAAAATTTCAGAACCTACAGAGATGGGGGCATTTTAACTCAACCTCCGTTTCCTTTAAAAACTTAGGGGCTTAGGAAGTTAAGCATATTAAAAACTATGGTAACTTCCTAATATGAAAGCAAAAAATAGATACTATTCTCGTTCAAAAATCACAGAAGCAAAATTCAGGCAGATCATTCGCTTTTTTGCCATGGATTTTACCGCATCAGATACAGCTAAACTCACCGATATTTCTGTGCGTTCCATTAATACGATCTATATTAAATTGCGTAAAAAAAATTGCGATTCAATGTGAAGAAATATCCCCTTTCAACGGTATTGTTGAGCTGGATGAGTCCTACTTCGGTGCGCGTCGTGTTCGTGGTAAACGAGGTCGTGGCGCATCAGGGAAAACCATTGTGTTTGGACTACTCAAACGAGATGGGAATGTATAACAGAAATTGTCCCAGATTGCTCCAAAGCCACGCTACAAGGCATTATCCGTGGGCATATTGAGCTTGATTCAGTGATCAATACAGATGGCTGGAGAGGCTATGATGGTTTGGTTGATATTGGCTTTGACAAGCATTTGAGGGTGAATCATGGCAACAATGAATTTGCTTGTGGGGAGCGACATATTAACGGTATAGAATCCTTTTGGGGCTATGCCAAAAAGCGGCTAATCAAATTTAATGGAATTGACAAAAAGATGTTTTATTTGCATCTTAAAGAAACGGAGTATCGCTTCAATCATCGGCATAGTAATTTATACCTCGATTTGCTTAAACTACTCCGTAATAACCCTCTTTAACTTCCTAAGCCCTTATTTATTTTCTCTAAGTATCTGTGCAAACAATTTGACCTTTTCTAAGGTCTCATTTATTCCCTTATTAAAAAAATTATCGACGAGTGCTGAACCGATAACAATAAGATCTACTTTATTTACTAGTGCTCTAACATGGCTTTCATTTTTGATCCCAAAACCAATTGCAACAGGTATATTAAAAATCGGCTTAATTTCAGTCATCTTTTTCTCAAGATAAGATAAATTGAAGTCTCCTCCTGTTAAGCCATTTTCTGCAACATGATATAAAAACCCTGTCGCGCGCGCTGAAATTTGCTCTAACCTTTCAACTGGGGTAGTCGGCGCGGTCATTGCAATTAAATGCATATTTTTTTCATTTAACTGCACTTCAAAGTTTTCTCGATATCCATATGGAGCATCTAAAATCAATATTCCATCTATAAGATTTTCTGTTTCGGCGATAAGTGTCTCAAAACCATATTGCATAATCGGATTTAAATAAGTCATGAAAATTATTGGTGTCTGGTCATCATGCAGCCTGATTACTTTTACCAACTCAATGGTCTGTTTTACCGTTTGACCTGCATCTAAAGCCCGAAGATGCGCTGCCTGAATGATCTCTCCATCTGCCACTGGATCAGAAAATGGAATACCCACTTCAATAATGTCAGCCCCTGCTTGACCCAATTGGCTTAACAGACGACAACTTTCTGTAAAATTAGGATCTCCAGCAGTAAAATAACAGACCAGACCGCTTCGATTTTTCAGTTTCAATTGCTCTAATTTTTGATCTAGACGGTTCATGCTGTAGCTCCTGCAAGATATTTTTTGACCGTGTTTAAGTCTTTGTCTCCTCTGCCACTTAAATTGACAATAATGATCTGTTCTGGCTGCATTTCTTGAGCAAGTTGAATCGCATATGCAATCGCATGAGAACTCTCAAGAGCAGGAATAATACCCTCCTGTTGACTTAAAAGCTGAAAGGCATTTACCGCTTCTTGATCGGTGATCGCCGTATATGTAACACGTCTTGTTTCAAACAGAAGACCATGCTCAGGACCAACACCAGGATAATCTAAGCCAGCTGATATAGAGTGCCCCTCTAAAATCTGCCCATCTGAATCTTGTAATAAATAAGTTAAATTGCCATGCAGCACACCGACTTGACCCTTGCAAATAGAGGCGGCATGTTCACCGCTATTTGTTCCTTTTCCACCCGCTTCAACGCCAAACATTTTGACATTCAGGTCTTCTAGAAAAGGATGCATCAACCCTAATGCATTTGATCCTCCACCAACGCAAGCAACAAGAGCATCAGGCAGTTTATTTTCTTTCAGGAGTATTTGGTTTCTGGCTTCTAAACCAATAATTTTCTGAAATTCTCTGACCATGGTGGGATATGGATGAGGGCCCGCACCCGTACCCAATAGGTAATAGGTTGTATCCACATGACGAATCCAGTCACGTAATGCTTCATTCATGGCATCTTTTAAAGTCCCACGCC
This sequence comes from Acinetobacter amyesii, assembly GCF_023499985.1. Classification (NCBI taxonomy): domain Bacteria; kingdom Pseudomonadati; phylum Pseudomonadota; class Gammaproteobacteria; order Moraxellales; family Moraxellaceae; genus Acinetobacter; species Acinetobacter amyesii. The sequence continues at coordinate 33,651 of NZ_JAMCOU010000038.1, forward strand.
CTTTTTGAACACTTCTGACTTCAGCACCGAGTAATTTCATACGTTCAACATTCATTTGTTGCCGCTGAATATCTGTTTCTCCCATAAAAATGGTACATTTCATCTTAAACAGCGCGCAAACCGTTGCTGTTGCAACACCATGTTGCCCAGCACCCGTTTCTGCAATGATTCTGGTTTTGCCCATAAATTTGGCTAATAAGATTTGCCCTACACAATTATTGATCTTATGCGCACCCGTATGGTTCAAATCTTCTCGCTTGAAATATATTCGAGCGCCGCCTGCATAAGCTGTTAGGTTTTTTGCATAAAAAAGAGGACTAGGACGACCGACAAAGTCCGTTAAAATCTGATGATATTCAGCCCAAAATTCAGGTTTGTGCCGAACAGTATTAAAGGCTTGTTCTAATTCTTGAAGTGCTGGCATTAAGATCTCTGGCATGTAACATCCGCCAAATTTACCAAAAAATCCTAAGTCATCAGGACCATTACCTGCATAAGGGGTTGTCATCTCATATCTCTTTTACTATCAAAACTTGTTCGATCTTAAAATATTTTCATTTTTATGATAATTGATATATTTTGAGCTTATGGTGTTAGAGAATTTTACAACATGAAACGCAGAACATTACCTCCCCTTAATGCTTTAAAAGCATTCGAGGCTGTCGCTAGAAATAAAAGTTTCAGTTTAGCTGCGGAAGAATTGTGTGTAACCCATAGTGCGATTAGCCATCAAATAAAGCAGTTAGAAGAATGGTTGGATAAAAAATTGTTTATTCGACATTCCTCGACCATCTCTCTGACGGCGGATGCCGAAGAATTATCGCTAGTTTGTACGCAGCTTTTTAATCGTTTAGAACAATGCGTCTTTGAGTTAACAAATAAAACTTCAGAAGTAGAAGTTGTAATAGGCGCTTCTCATAGTTTTATGGCAAATTGGCTGATTCCTCGATTAGAAAAGCTCGAAGTCATTTATCCCAATATCCATATCAAATTAATGACATGTAATGACTTAAAATTGTTAGAAAAAGAGAAAGTTGACATATTTATCAATAGCGTCAGTGAGCATCATCTACTTCCCAACTTTTTGAATAAATATCTGTTATTTCCCGATAACATGGGTCCTATTTGTAATCGTGAAATAAATCTTCTTCATTCCGTAAATGATCTTTTAAACTATCCATTACTTCATACCCACTCAAATAAAAGTGCATGGCATACATGGTTTGATCAGTTTCAAATAAGCTTTTCCCCAAAATCCAATGACCGTTATTTTGATAGTCTGAATTTAATGATAGAAGCTGCAGTGTCTGGGTTAGGAATTGCCATAGCACCTCAAATTCTAGTAGAAAAAGAAATGTTAAATGGAAAGATCATTGCCCCTTTTGGTTTTATCTATTGTGACTATAATTTTTATGCAATGGTCAGAAAAAATAACGAAAATCGTGATGTTATGAATATCATTGATTGGTTAATGGCCGAAGAAAAAAGTTAAACATTTAATCTTTGATTTGAAAAATTCTATTCAATTGCTCATCTATAACGTCTATTTCACATTCTGTTCACGCTGTGCTGCCTAAGGTATAAAGATACACTTCATACGGACACTGATGATGAGACTTGTAAAAACACTTATTGCTACAGCCTTATCCTTGCCGCTTCTGTTGTTAGCCGGATGTAAAAGTATTCCCAGTTATTCAGCCGATTATGCCCAATCCAGAAACGGTATTCAGGGGATAGCGCTGGATCAGGCTAAAGCTCAGGATATCGGCCTCCGCTTTACCTCAGCCTTTAATACCTTGGGCACACCGGAATTTGTGGAAAGAGCCGGATCGCTGTATGCCGACCAGCTGTTTATTAACGATACCCTATCGCAATTTTCATCCCGTCAAAATCTGCTGGAGCACTTTCAAAGCATGAACAAACGGGTCAGCAAGGTCAGCGTCAAGCTGTTAAACGCTTCTTATCATCAGGACTCTGCCTATGTGCACTGGCATATGACCTATGATTTTAAAATGTTCGGCACGACCCGCAGTATGGACTCTTATGGCATCAGTGAAATCAAGATCAACGAAAACAACAAGATTATTTTCCAGCAGGATTTCTGGGACCCTGCGAATGGCCTGTATCGTTCCCTGCCTTATGTTGGAGGGGGCTACTCATGGCTACTGCCTTTCAAAAAATAGCGATTAGTACGGCGTTAGTGATGGGATGTAGCTTCAGTCCATGGGCCCAGGCACAAAGCCTGAATCAATGCGGCAATGGTCCGCTGATGGTGGGTCAAAAACAGGTCGGTATGGCAAGTTATTTTGCACAAAACTGTAGCCAGTCCTGGGAAAAACAAAATATACAGATGGACTTTTCCTATACACAGAATATTCCGGAATGGGCATTTAAGCGTGCGGCCACACATTTACTGAAACGTAATGTTAAAGACGCAAAAATACATGCTCTATTCAACCCAATCACTGATTTGTATCGTCCGGTCAGATCAGGCGACCTGTACCGTTTAAAATACAGCCATGCTACACAGACCCTGAGCTTATCTTTGAACCAGCAAAGTTTAGGGCAGCTTAAACATCCTCTGGCACAACAATATTTTAATATATGGCTGGGTCCCCAGCCATTTAGTGTTAAATTAAAACAGCAATTATTAAATTAGTATCTGCCGCTATGTCGAAACATTTTATCCTGATGGTTGAAGACCATTATGAACTGGCCTCTACCCTATGCGAGTTTCTGGAAGAACATGGCTTTGTGGTCGATCATGCCCGCAATCTGAGTGCTGCTAGACAATTACTGAAACAGCAACGCTACCATATCTTACTACTAGACATTAATTTGCCTGATGGTTCTGGTTATGAATTGTGCGAGTGGTTACGCAATGAAGAGGGGTTAGACTTACCTGTCTTGATGCTTACCGCTCGGGATACCTTGGATGACAAACTCAAAGGCTTCAATTCAGGCACGGATGATTATCTGGTCAAGCCCTTTGACTTTAACGAGCTGGTAGTTCGGGTCAAGGCCCTGATCAAACGTTCCCTGGGTGAAGTATCTAGCAGTCGTCTGCAAATTCATGACCTAATTTTAGACCCGGCAACACAGCAGCTAACTCGAGCTGGGCAGAACATTGAATTGCCTCCGATTCAGTTTAAACTTTTGAAGCTACTAATGCGACATTCTCCTAAAGTACTGACCAAACAGGAAATTATGATGCAGCTTTGGGGTGACGAAGAGCCAGAAAGTGATGCTCTGCGCAGTCATATCTATAATTTACGCAAAATGGTCGATAAACCCTTTGAACAAAAGCTGATTCACACCATATCTGGGATTGGTTTAAAGATTGCTTTCGAAGATGAAGCCTAATTTAGGTACACAACAACAATCAGTCCAGTGGTCATTGCTAGATCAACATTCTGATGAGTGTCAAGATAATATTGCCTGTCAAACAGCTCCACACGCCAACCTAGCTGTTTGCATAGCTTTTGCACCAATTGCAATCCAATACCATGCCCTTTGATTTCCAGTTGTAGCTGCTGACCAGACAGTTCCTGAACTTTAGAATTGTTAGGTAAAGGCATGCCGACCCCATTGTCAGCAATCAGCACTTTATTTTTTTCCAGAATCACATCAATTTCTGTGCCCTGTGAATAGTTCAGCGCATTGCGCAGAATATTACCAAACACCATTTTGGTCATGGATGGATAAAGTTTACGCGGCTGTTCATCGAGGTCTTTTTGCAGGTCAATCTGCATGCCTTTGTTATGACTGACACTCTCTAGATCCTGCACCAGATTGTCCAGACATTCTGAAAGCATGGTCGGTTCAGCAGTTAAAGTATTGGTGGTATTGCGGGCAATGGCCAGCAAGGTATCGACCAGCAGCTGCATGTCTTCAATGGTGTTATGCAGGCGGGTAAAGGACTTGTTGTCGCCATAGCGTGCCTGACACAGCTGCACATTGCCTTTTAAAATGGTCAGTGGCGTGCGCAGCTCATGGCTAACATCTCCGGTAAATTCACGCTCACGCTGAATAAATTCGCTTAATACCTGATGATATTTTTCCAGCGCCTGCTTGAGGTATTCAGCTTCCAGATTGGAGTCGGTGCGGATGTCCTGAAAAGGCGAAGCCTGATTTTTCTGATGTTCCCAGTCGATATGTTCCAGCGCATTGGCCAACCGGGTAATCGGGGAAAAATAACGTCGGGCCCGACGGTTCCACCACCACAATACGCTATATAGCACAAACAGGCTGACCATCAGCGGTGCCAGACCAAACAGCCAGACCAGCTTGTTGACGTTGCTTTCGCCAAACACCAGCAGCACATGCTGTCCGTCTTTTTCACCATACACGGTCATGCGCTCCTTGCCATCGACAAAATGCCGGTTCACCCCTTGCTCAAGCTGCATGTGGCGAAATTGGACTGGCGGCACATTGCTCCAGCGGTAACCATACAGGTTTTTGGTGTCGGGCAGTTCAGCAGCCGGATTACGTTCCAGCCGCTGCCAGTAGTGTGACATTTCCTGTTCTAGCGCAGTTCTGAGCAGGGAACCCTTGATTACCCAAGCACTACAGCCAATCCCGATCACCACAGACAGGGCAATGAATCCGATTTGCAGCCAGTAATAGCGGTTAAACACCTCACCCAGAGGATGATCGTGTTTGTCCCTGAACAGCTTTAACATTGGTGCATTCCCCGCTGGCCCATCCGATTCGCCATTCAATTATACGGTTTTCTTTTTAAACAGAAAGTGACCGATCACCCACTCGCGTCCATGCTCATAACCGAACAGCTCGGCACAGGCCATAAAGAAAATCCGCCAGCGTTGCCACCAGATGGAGGCATCTGCACCATAGGTCTGTTCAAACAGGGGCTGCAGCTCGACCTGTTTCCGGTCCATGTTCTCCAGCCAGGCATTTGCGGTGCGTTCATACTGCGTGCCGGCCCATTGCCAGTGCTGCTCTAATTGCAAATGCTGCTGGAAATGCAGAAAGGTCGAAGCTGCCGGCATCAGTCCGCCACTAAAGAAATATTTCGACATCCAGTCGAATTCATTTTTCACTTCAAACGGATAATGCAGGAAACGGTGACAGAAAATATGGCACCAGAGCAGACCATCCGCTTTCAGCCAGCTGCTGATATTTTCAAACAGTTTCTGGTAATTACGTACGTGTTCAAACATTTCCACCGAAACTACGCGGTCAAAGGACGCGGGTTCCAGTTGCAGTACATTGACGTCGCAGGTGATCACCGTCAGGTTCTGCAGTTTTTTCAGACGCGCCTGTTCCTGAATATACTGGCGCTGGGTCGAGGAATTCGACACCACCGTAATGCGGGCCTTGGGATAATGCTCGGCCATATACAGACTCAACGATCCCCAGCCACAGCCAATTTCCAGAATATCCTGTCCATCTTTTAACTGTGCACGCTGGCAATAGCTGGCCAGTGCGGCTTCTTCCGCCTGATCCAGGGTGGTATGAGTATGTTCAAACAGGCTAGCGCTGTATTTCAGACGCTTGCCCAGCACCGCCTGGAAAAATGCGGTGGGCAGTTCATAGTGCTGTTGATTGGCCTTTTCGGTCTCGATGGCAATCTCGCTGTTTTTCAGCATATGCAGCACATCCATATAGCGCCGAGCTGCCAGTGCCGGGTCAAAGCGTCCTTCCTGTGCCAGACGTTTTTTGCTTAGGCTGCGAATGCCGGCGCGAATGACTGAATCGGGCAGCTTGCCGCTTTCGACCAGTTTTAAAGATTGTTGAATCATAAAGTCCATGTATTTACCTACTGTTTGGGTGGCCACGGAATAAACATTGAAGTTCGTCGTTGATAGTCTTTATAGTTGTCGCCGCGATGTTCCAGCGCCTGTTGTTCACTAAAGGGAATCCCGGTGATGTAGTACAGAAACAGCCACATCAGCAGCGGATAAATCCATAATCCATAGGCACCTGCTGCCAGACCAAGGACCGGATAGGCAAACCAGTGCAGCCATTCAAAAAAATAATTCGGATGGCGCGAATATTTCCAGAGTCCCTGATCCATGGTTTTACCTTGATTCTGTGGATCTAGCTTAAAACGGTAAAGTTGTTGGTCGGCAGTGCTTTCGCCTATCAAAGCGGATAGCATGATCATGCCCGCCACAATCACAGTGACCAAAGTCCAGTCATTCCATTGCTCGGTCGAGATACTTACCAGCTTCAGCATTGGGTAAGAAAACAGTAGAGCCAAACCTGCCTGAAATATAAAAAACATCAGAAAACCAAGATGCTGATAATCCCCCATCGCTCGGCGCATGTTGGCATAACGCGTGTCTTCTTGGGTTTCACTGGCATAGCGCCGTAACAGATGCCAAGTCAGCCGTGAAAACCAGATCCCACTCGCCAGTCCCAGAAATAAGCGAACCAAGATCGGTGCACTGTCAATCGCCCAAGCGGCAATAATCACATTGAGGGCAATACTGAAACTCCAAGCGACATCGACCAGCCCTGCTCTGCGGTTATAGGTCACCAACACCCAGCTACAGAGCATGATAAAGACATTCAGCATCAGTAAATTCAGCAGCATTTCGGCCCTCCTGTTTTATCTTGGCTTAGTAGGCACTGGCTTCGAACAGCAGATGTACATCACTGATCACGCCTTCGCGGAAGCCACCTTCGCAATAACACAGATAAAAATCCCACATGCGGATAAAACGCTCATCAAAACCAAGCCCAAGTACCTGATCATGCTGCTGCAAGAAACGCTGACGCCAGCAGTGCAAGGTCTGGGCATAGCTCTGGCCGATATCTTGCAGATGTTTGAGTCGCAGTTTTTGTTCGGAAGCGGTCTGGGTCATGACACTGATACAGGGAATAAAACTGCCCGGGAAAATATAGCGCTTGATATAGTCCACGGTATTCAGGGCTTTGGCATAGCGTGCATCTTCAATCGTAATCGCCTGTATCAAGGCTAGACCATTCGGCTTGAGGAGCTCGCGGCATTTTCGGAAATAAGTTGGTAAATACTGCTCACCTACGGCCTCGATCATTTCAATCGACACCAGCTTGTCGTATTTGCCTTCCAGTAAGCGGTAATCTTTCAGCTGCACAGTCACACGATGTGACAGTCCGGCTGCAGCGACCCGGGCCACGGCTTCATCATACTGTGCTCTGGAAATGGTGATGGTGGTGACTTTGCAGCCATACTGCTGCGCGGCATAAATGGCAAAACCGCCCCAGCCGCTGCCAATTTCGACCAAATGATCCATCGGTTTGAGTTGCAGTTTCTGGCAGATCAGCTCTTTTTTATAATCCGAAGCCTGTTCCAGGCTCATGCCCGGCTCTTTAAACACCGCACTGGAATACATCATGCTGTAATCCAGGAACAGCTTGAAAAAGTCATTACTCAGGTCATAATGCTCGGCAATATTTTTGCGGCTGCCATCAATCGAATTCTTGCGCGATTTATACCAGACCTTTAACAGTAACTGGCTGGCTTTGGCCACTGCATTCTGATTCATCAGATCCAGCACATCGCGGTTACGTGCCAAAATGCGGATCACATCGACCAGATCTTCACTGCTCCAGTAGCCACGGATAAAACCTTCGGCAGCACCCAGTACACCATTACGGAACAGTAGATCCATCAGACGGACATCATGCACCTGTATCACCGCCTGTAAATCGCTATTTTCCCCGACAGCCCCGTTCCAGACACCTTTAAAAATCAGCTGACCATGGCGTAATTTCAGCAGGTGGCGCAGTACCACCGGCAGTGTGCTTTGCTCTCCCATGAATAGTGTTTTCATCGCAATGTATTTCCTTTTTCTTTTTTAGGATGTCGGTAAAACGGAATTTTCTTTTTCCATAAACGAAAGGCGTGCAGATAAATTCCGCTGACCATCCTGAAGGGTTCAAGAACTTTCAGTACAGCATAGCGATGCTGCTGTGAAGGAACCGTGATGGCCTGCAAGGAAAATTTCAGGGTGGCATCGAATTGCAAGATTCCCTGCTCAAACAGCTGCATATGAATCACGTTCTGCCTATCCGAAAAGCTGAAGCGCCAGCGATAATCCAGCCCCATCGGCATGAACGGCGACACATGAAAGGCCTTTTTAAAGTCAAACTGGTGACTCTGGTACGGCGCATGTTCGTCTGCATTGTTCCGGCAGTCGTGAATGTAGACCTGTCGTTCATTCCACGGTGTGTTGGTGATTTCACTCAGCACAAAGAGCAACTGGTCGGTGGCACCAAAGACCAGATAAAACACTACGGAATTGAAACGGAAACCCAGTGTGCGCGGCAAGGCCAGCACCCGGATGGAAGCGGCATGCGGTAACAGATAGTTTTCCCGCTTGATTAGCAGGCGTGCAACTTTCTGCCGGATTGAACCACATTCCATGCTCAGAAAATCGCGCTCATCCAAGGTCAGAAAATTCCAGCGGCTGGAAGACCAGAGCCAGGATTTACCGGTAAAGGTCGCGAGCTGATCCGGATCAAACCATAGATAGGTTAGCTGGGTCTCAAAAGCATGGGCTTTGGGCAAATAACGTCGGTGCCGGATTTCGGCAGAGGCAATCGCCAGTGGATACATCTGCATCATGTGCTCCTAGGCGGCCTGTTCGGCCTGTTTCAATAGCTGATCGACTACCCATGATGCGCTACGCGCCCCATCCTCATGAAAGCCCCAGCCCCAGTAAGCACCACAGTATGAAGTGCGGTTCTGGCTATTGATCTCGGCCCAGCGTTGTTGGGCTTCAATTGCGGGGGCATCAAACACCGGATGACGGTAATGCCGTTCGACCCAGACCTTTTTCGGATCCAAGGCAAAGTTAGGATTCAGGGTGGCAAAGACCTGAGTCTTGCATTGCAGGTTTTGCAACTGGTTCATCCAGTAACTGAAACCATAGTGCATACCGCTGTGCTGGAATGGCGTCTGTTCAGCTGCCTGACTCGGGGTGACATGCACATGCCAGCTGGCCCATTGACGACGGGATTTGGGCATGATGCGGGTATCAGAATGCACCACCATACGGTTAGCCTGATAGCGGAACTTGCCCAGCACGTCCAGCTCCTGCGCTGTCGGATCTTTAAGTAGTTTCAGGCTGTCGTCAGCATGACTGGCAAAGATTACCCAGTCAAAACGCTCACTGCCCTGTGCTGTTTCAACCAGTACACCATTGGAACTACGGGATACATGAAGCACACCCGTTTTGCGGAAGATAATATTCGTCTGGGACTGAATCGCACGAACGTAGCGAGCCGATCCACCCTTGACCGTGAGCCATAACGGCCGGTCTTTCAGTTGCAACATGCGATGGTGCTGGAAAAAGCTCACCACAAATTTATAGGGAATCTGTCCGGCCTGTTCCACCGGACAGGACCACAGCGCTCCACACATCGGATAGAGATGTTCCTGACGGAAGGCATCGCTATAACCATGTTGATTTAAATACTCATCAATACTGAGCTGTGCATCGACCTGTTCCACATCCAGATCTTTATTGGCCGCATAGAAACGGAACAAATCCGACAACATCGCGCGAAAATCTGCATTAAAAAAGTTTTGAGGTCGGAACAATAACGAGAATTTTTTTGAAGGATTGTACTGTAAGCCACTGACCTGATTATTCACCGAAAAGCTCATGTCACTGCTTTGCGATTGAATCCCAAGTTCTTTTAGCATCGAGCAAAACAGCGGATAGTTATGCTCATTAAAGACAATAAAGCCACTGTCCACCGCAACCTGTTCACCATCGATATTCAGCTGATGGGTATCGGTATGACCACCAAAGTAGTTATTCTTTTCAAAGACTATGACTTCATGCGCTTTGCTGAGTTTCCAGGCAGCGTACAGACCGGAAATACCTGAACCAATAATTGCAATTTTCATGGTGATTCCTTTGAATGAATAGTCGGAGTGCCGGTCTTGGCAGCTTTTTTCTGTTTTCGAGCCCGGGCAATTTTACTGACATCATAGACACGTGCGGGAATGGGCTTGAGTCCCCAGACCAGCCCGAACAAAGACATGAGTTTCAGCAGGTAATAGGTCACATCAATCTGCCACCAGTAAAAACCCTGCCGTGTACTGCCGGCATAATAATGGTGATTGTTGTGCCAGCCTTCGCCCAAGGTAATGATGGACAGAAATAAGTTGTTGCGGCTGTGATCTTCAGTGTCAAAATCCCGGCCGCCATAATGATGCGCCAATGAGTTAATACACAAAGTGGCATGGAGCAGCAACACAGTGGAGACCACAAACCCCCAGACCAGCAATTGCAGGCCGGAGGTACCGAGTTGCGGCCAGGTCATAGCCAACCACTCCCCTAGCGCATAAATACCGCCCGCGGTCAGCACCACCACAATTAAACTGAAACGGTCCAGCCAGATCAGTTCCGGATATTTCAGCCAATCTCTAATGACTTCTTTACGCGTGGCAAAGTTATATTCGTTTAAAAACCAGCCAACGTGGCTGTACCAAAAACCATGTGTTGAGGAGTGTGGATCTTGTAGTGTATCGGTATAGCGGTGGTGATAACGGTGATGGGCCGCCCACCATAGCGGACCACGCTGTGCACTCATAGTTCCAATTAACACAAACAGGAATTGCACCGGACGCGAAGTCTGAAAAGTTTTATGTGACAGATAGCGATGAAAAAAGGCCGTAATGGAAAACATACGGATTAGGTAGAATGCGAGCATGAAACCCAGTGCAAACCACGATACCTCCACCCAGAATACTGCCAGACAGGCCAGATGCAGTAGAATAAAGGGTAAAATTCTGAACCACTGAATTTTACTATTTTCAGCAGTCAGGGTTTTGGGCGCTGTGGGTGTAGACCAGCTGTCTATCCATCGAATTAGACTTTTCAACATGGACTCATCCTATTTTCAAGCGATTGTCTTTATTCTATTTGATGAGTGTAATCAGTCAGATATGAATTTTATGTGAAGTAAATAAAAAAAAGCCGAACTGTAGAGAGACTAGGCAGTTCGGCAAAAGGGTAACAGATTAATGCGGCAATTTGATCAGTTTTGTCACGTCATAACCATAATGTTTTGCGGTTTCCAGATAGGACTGATAGGTGGCTTCATCGAGTTGTGGTTCACGCGATAAGATCCACAGATATTTATTACTCGGTCCACCCACCAGCGCCACTTTATATTCCGGATCCACTCGTAATACCCAGTAATGTCCTTTAGTAAATGGAATCCATCTTAAGCCTGGAGGCAAAAAACTGACCTTCAGTTTGCTGTTGCCTGCATTTTGCGGATAGGCAACCCCTTCAGAGCTGATCATCTCACCGTTGCCAATCCGGCAACTATTCAAGACCCGCATGGTCTGATCGGCATTGAGGCTATATTGCGCCGTGATATTTGAGACGCATTTACGCTGAAAATACATCGGTAAATGCGCAATTTCATACCACTTGCCTGCATACTGCTGGATATCCACCTGATCGACTGCCTGAGATGCAGCAGTTTCTGCTCGGATCGTGGTACTTAAGCTGATGATGGCCAGTGCCGTCACTGCAAAAAAAGACTTGAATCGCATGTTCATTTTTTAGCCTTGTTTGATTCCAGCCTTAAGATAACCCAGCTGGATGTGAACAAAGTGTGAAGATCAAATGATGCGATTCAGGGTCTATTGGTCAGGAAATGCCATCTGAATATTCAGGACCCAGGGCGTTAGCGCAGTTTATTTGAGAGACCCAAACAGGATTGCTGTTTCAAAGCCATTCTTTGCTGTCATCTGCAACAGGCGTTCCATGCATCACATGCTGAATCATGGCATAGGCGATACTGCCCTTGAACGGAATTTCGGGTAACTGGTCAAACTTGAAAAACTGCGCATCGCTGAGTTCATTTTCCTGAATCTGGATGTCCCCGGCGTGATATTCCGCCTTGAAAGCCATCATCAGGTTGCTGGGAAACGGCCATGGCTGGCTGGCCAGATATTGAATATTCTTGATCTGCAGCCCCACTTCTTCCAGTGTTTCACGGCGGACTGCCTCTTCCAGGGTTTCCCCGACTTCAACAAAGCCGGCAATCAGGCTGTACATCTGGGTTTTGTGGCGGGCATTTTTTGCCAGCAGAATTTCATCTGCACCCCGGGTAATGATGGTAATTACACAGGGATTCACCCGCGGATACTGGTTATAGCCACAGGATGGACAGACCATGGCATACTGGCTGGCGTGCTGCTGGGTGGCGTGACCGCATTTACTGCAAAAGCGGTGATTACGGCGCCATTCCAGTAACTGTACCGCACGGCTGGCCTGTTCAAACTGCGGTCTGCTCCAGACTTGCACCAGTTGTCTAATTGGCACCAGCTGATAACCTTGCGGCACCGGTTCGTCTTCTTTCAGGTCACGGGCAATGACCTCGCCATTTTCCGTCAGGTTCAGGTCGTGTTGCAGTCTGGCTACCTGCGGCAACTGAAAATGCTCATCCACCAGTAATTGCTGCTGTCTAAAAATATACGCTTTTGAATGCATGCTCATGACAATTCCCTGATTAAAAAAAATCCCATACAGAGGGGTGTATGGGACAAAACTAAGGAAGCTTACATGGAGTAACTTCTAGCCAGATACTAGGTGCAAGCTGCCTGAATTACAATCATAATAATTTGTATCTTTTTGATTAAAATCACATAATTTTCACACTGCCTATGCATCTCGGAATCATGCAACGTGAGTTTCATCTACGGGCTTGGGCGTTATAGGGATGGCTGTCTTTTATTGCAGCAATCATGATTCCTGTGCAATGCCAGCTGGTCATCTGGTCGAGTTGAATTGATTCAACATGCGCGTTGATCTTTATTTTCACAAAAAATTGAACTGTTCCGCTTTACACTGCGCTCTCTTTCACTGGTTCTGAGATAGGTATGCGTTTCGGTTTAATTCTGGGTGACCAGCTTCATCATCAGCTTGCTACGCTCAAAGCGCTGGACCGTACCCAGGATGTGATCCTGATGGCCGAAGTGGTTGAGGAAGCCACGTATGTCGCGCATCATCCGCAGAAAATTGCCCTGATTTTTAGCGCCATGCGTCATTTTGCCAAAGAGCTCAAGGCCGAGGGCTGGCGTGTACGTTATCATGCTTTTCAGTCCAGAAGTCCGATTCGCAGCCTGCTAGATTTTGTGCAGGGACAGCAACAACTGTTCCCTGTCACAGAACTAGTCATGACCCAATGCGGAGAATACCGCTTGCAGCAGCAGATTGAACAGCACTGGAGCCAGCAGCTGCAACTGTCGGTACAGTGCCTGAATGATGAGCGTTTTTTCTGCAGTCCGGAGCAGTTCCGGCACTGGGCCAGCCGTTACCAGACGCTGCGCATGGAATATTTTTATCGGGAAATGCGCAAGCAGACCGGCTACTTGATGCAGGGACAACAGCCGCTTGGACAACAGTGGAACTATGACAGTGCCAATCGCAAGGCCTGGTCTGGCAGTCCGCCATTGCCTCCAGCACTTCATTTTGAACGCGATCAGATTGATCTGGATGTACTGGAACTGGTTGAACGCGAGTTTTCCCATCACCTCGGAAGCCTCGCCGATTTTCGCTGGGCCACCACGCGCAGCAATGCCCTGCTTGCATTGAAGCATTTCATTACCCACAGTTTGCCGTATTTTGGCGATTATCAGGATGCCATGGTTCAGGGCGCAGATATGCTGTTTCACAGCCTGCTCTCGCCTTATTTGAATTGTGGTCTGTTGCTACCCAGAGAAGTCTGTGATGCGGCAGAAGCGGCCTACCAGGCTGGTCATGCACCATTGAATGCAGTGGAAGGTTTTATCCGGCAGATTCTCGGCTGGCGCGAATATGTCCGCGGAATTTACTGGCTGTACATGCCGGAATACGCCAGCCGCAATGCACTACAGCACTCAGCGCCGCTGCCGCAGTTTTACTGGACTGGCCGTACCCGGATGAACTGTATGGCGGAGTGTTTCCGTAATACCTTTCAGCATGCCTATGCACATCATATCCAGCGTCTGATGGTGACAGGCAATTTTGCCTTATTGACTGGTATAGACCCGCAGCAGATCAGCGAGTGGTATCTGGCGATCTATGCTGATGCCTATGCATGGGTAGAACTGCCGAATACGCTGGGCATGGTGATGCATGCCGATGGCGGCTTGATGGCCAGCAAACCCTATGCGGCTTCGGGCAATTACATCCATAAGATGTCGGATTACTGCAAGCACTGTAGCTACAATGTCAAAACCCGTACCGAGCTGGACAGCTGTCCGTTCAACAGCCTGTACTGGTATTTCATGATCCGGCACGAGATGAAATTCCGTACTCATCCACGTATGGGCATGATCTATCGGCAGCTGGACAAACTGAAAGATCGGCAGCAGATCATCAGCCATGCCCAGCAGCTTCTTAGCCGGATCAATGAGTTATAAACGATGAAAAAACAGCATCTCCCTGAAAAAATATGTATCCACTGCTTGCGCCCTTTTACTTGGCGAAAAAAATGGCAACGCTGCTGGGAGGAAGTACGATACTGTTCTGAACGATGTAAACGTGAGTCCAGACAGCGTTCAAAATCAAACGCTTAGAAACGCTTGTATTGCCGTGAACAATATGCCCGTATTACATCGGGTGAACGCAGCTGCAGATGCTTGGTTTTTCGACCGGTCACGCGTTCACGCCACATTTTAAAGCTACTGGGTTTCATATTTTGCCGCATCAAGCGGATCACCGCCGCTTCATTTAAACCATACTCACATAAAATAGCTTCAAAAGGAGTTCGATCTTCCCAAGCCATTTCTATAATTCTGGATAAGTCCTCTTCAGAAAATTGATTCATACCATTCTCGTTTTTAATCATCACGAAGCGTTAATAAGCTTTATCGACTTTAATCTGACTAAAAGAATAACAATACAATCATGAATTTTTTGTGATTTTTCTGTAGTTTAGGGACTCAGCACGAATGAAAGGGCTAGTTAAACTAGCCCTGTTAAGTCTTAGTTACCTCTATAAGTCGAATATCCATAAGGACTTAAAAGTAGAGGAATATGATAATGGCTGACACTTCCATCTACCTTAAAAATTACAGGAACTTCAGGAAAGAAAGTATCTTGCTTATTTTTTTTAAACCAGTCCTCAGTTTTAAAAGTAACTTTATAAATACCTGCTTCAAGCTTCTGATTTTCAGGAAACAATCTAGTAATACGGCCATTAGTACCAGTATATTGCTGATTTAACTTAACCCATTTATTCCCAGTACTTTTTTCGAGTACTACTTCGACTTGAGCTGAGGGTAGACCATTTTCTAGATTCAACACATGCACACTTAAAGGGTTAGTTTGTGCGAAAGTGATTGAGGTCAACAATAGTGTTGAAAGTGGCAATAATTTTTTAAACATGATGAATTCCTTAAGGATTGAAAATAGACTTAACAGCTGTTTCAGCGCAGTAATGGTCATTTTTTGCACCCCCTGCTCCGGCAACGCCAATGGCACCGACCACCTGATTTTCATAACGCACAGGTACGCCGCCACCCAACAGCAGTAGATTGGATAAAGTGGTTAAATTTTTTGCATCTTTGTTTTCATGGGCATTTTGACTTAACAACATGGTCGCCGTTTTGGTCGATAAGGCGGTATAGGCTTTCTTTTCAGCTGCGCCCAAATTATGCGGTCCGACAGTTTCATGCCTGTTTGCCATTAACGTATTTCCGCCCCGATCCATCACCACCACGGCAATTTTGTGCTGTATTTTTTGACACGCAGTCACCGCAGCATCGACAAGAGTTCGTGCTGCCTGAGAATCAAGTGAATAAACTTGATTCAATTGAACGGATTGTGCAAAAGTATTGCTACTCATCAGCATTACTGTTGCAATAAGCACTTTGAGGTTATTCATCATGATTACCCTGAATTAAGTTTTAAAGATCTTATACAACCTGAATGATTTGACGGATGACAATCACATTACAAAGTTGTCATCTTCAAAATGAGCCTAAACAAAATGTGTATTCTAATTATCGAAGATGAAGTGAAAATCGCTTCATATCTGGTTAAAGGCTTAAATGAATCTGGCTATGAGGCGCAATGTGTCCATTCAGGGCTAGAAGGCTTGGAAAGGTTAAAGATGCATGCATATAGTATGGTTATATTAGACGTGATGTTGCCCGATATTGATGGCTGGGCAGTCCTGAAAGTCTTAAGACAATTTTCCCAAATTCCAGTCATTTTTCTTACCGCAAAAGATCAGGTGATTGATCGGGTCAAAGGTCTGGAACTGGGTGCCGATGACTATCTGGCCAAACCTTTTTCCTATATTGAATTACTCGCACGTATTAAAAGTCTGCTGAGACGACAACAGTATGTACAGAAAAACCAATTAGAAATTGCCAATCTGAAATTGGATTTAATTCAACATAAAGTCTGGCGTAACGAGCAGCTGATAGAACTCAGTAAAAAGGAGTTTAATTTATTGCACTTTATGTTACGGCACCCAAATGAAATTATTACGCGTAGGCAAATTGCTTCCGAAGTTTGGCATATCAATTTTGATACTGATACGAATTTTATCGATGTCGCAGTACGACGCTTACGCAGTAAAATTGACGAGGGGCATGAGATAAAATTAATTCATACTGTTCGTGGCTTGGGCTATAAAATTTCATTGGAAGCATAATGTTCAAGCCCATTCGCTCTTTAGAACTCCGACTAACACTATTAGTTACAGGGTGTGCTGCAATGGTCTTGTGCGCTGTAGCATTTATGACCTATCTGGGTATCAACCAAATTTTAATTGCTCAGCAAGATCAGGCTTTGGTTGAGCGAATTGAGCGACTAGAAATATTGCTACAAGACAGTAGTAATATTGAACAGATTATTGCTCGCCCGAAGCTGTATCAGAACATGCTCGGCAATCAGGATAATTTGTTTTTATTGATTAAGCGTGATCAGGCGCTGATCAACATCAATCCTTTGGGTATTCCGCTGCCTGAATTTACCCCTCAGCCCCAGATTCAGTTTCGTGATTTATCGGCGCATGCACATCCCACTCGCATTGCCTGGAAAACCATTCAAATTAATCGCCAGCCGTATCTGTTAATTGCAGGCA
The DNA here is from genome assembly GCF_023499985.1 of Acinetobacter amyesii. Taxonomy (NCBI): domain Bacteria; kingdom Pseudomonadati; phylum Pseudomonadota; class Gammaproteobacteria; order Moraxellales; family Moraxellaceae; genus Acinetobacter; species Acinetobacter amyesii. The sequence continues at coordinate 50,709 of NZ_JAMCOU010000038.1, forward strand.
AACAGTGGTCTGAACGTTTAGGCATCATTGCACCTTTTCAAAAGAGACTCGTCATCTATGTTTTCACAGGTATCTTGGCGATTTTCATCCTTTGTGCGATTGCTAGCCATCTGGGATTAAAAGCATTAAGAACCTTGCGAGAACAAACCCATGCGATAAATATTCAGCAAATTGAACAGAGACTCAATCTGCCCTATCCCCCTCAAGAGATTGCACAACTGGCATCCGATATCAATGCCATGCTTGACCGAATTGAAATGGGGTATATTCAACTAAGTCGTTTTTCAGAAGACATTGCACATGAATTTAGAACCCCATTGAATAATTTAATCGGGCAAACCGAAATTTTACTCATGAGTGAGCGTAGCCCAACACAATATCAGGAAGTCATGATTTCTAACTTAGAAGACTATCAACGTTTAAAACGAATGATTGACAGCATGTTATTTCTAGCCCGAGCAGATACACAAAAAGTTTGCTTAAACAAGCAGAAGATTCAACTTCAATCATTTATAGAAGAGATTTTTAGCATCTTCGAGTATCAAGCCGAAGAACAACACTGCAATTTTGTTTTAAAACTTGATACAGCTGAATTAGTGGCAGATCCAGAATTATTACAACAAGTACTATATAATTTAATCTCCAATGCACTGATTCATGGCGGAAATCATAGGATCATTTATATTCATAGTCATCGAAAAACTATCCATAACATGTCTATGATCGTATTATCCGTAACTACGAGGGGTTTAGAAATCTCTCAGCAACATTTGCCACATATCTTTGAACGTTTTTATCAATGCAGTTCTAGTAGACAAAGCACCCATCAAACGGGTGGTTTAGGACTATCCATTGTGGCATCCATTATGACACTTCATCAAGGGATGTATCAGGCGAGCAATAGCATAGAAGGCATATGCTTTGAACTGCTTTTCCCAGAAGTGTAATTCAAATTCACACTGAGTTTATCTCATTTTGGAATCACTGTGAATTTCCCCATCCACCAGATTAATGGTTCGGTCACAGGTTCCATACAAACACGAATCATACCTGACAAAAAATACGGCACAAAATCACCGAAATTAAAAGTAAAAATGGTGGAAGTTAGAATCAAAGCCGATGACAATAAAAATTTTTAACCCATTTCAACTCAAATAAAATTTTAGGAACTAAAGATTACTACTGTAATCTTTAGTTCCTTATAAAAATCATCGGTCTCTTAATTTAAGTTGTTGATTGTGCCACTCTACAATTTCTAAATAATCAAAATAAACACCTGCTTGACGTTTCGTTCCCGTTTTTATTGGTTTAGGAAAGCTGTCATCGAAGATTGTTAGGTTTCTTAAATGATTTACAGATATCCCTAATAATTCACAAACAATTTTTTTCTTAACTCGTAAAGGATAAAGTTTCTTTTCAATTAACAAATTTTCAAAATTTTTCATTAATTTAATCCATGTATTAATTTTTTGAGTGCGCAATCTATATCAAATTTGATAAATCTAAGTTCATAACAATAGCTATTAAGAAATATCTAACGTCTTTACACCGCATTGAATTAAATAATTATAAGTCATCACATCTTCAGCATTAATAATTAGCCCATTTTTACCACGGCTTAATAAAACGCGGTAAGCACCAAACGTATATTCATCTTTAATACGTTTATTGGGTTGTGGCTGTAATCTCCCATCTCTAAACAATAAGTCATTACCCCAATGGAATAATGCCAACGATATTTCTAGACCTTGACATACAAACTCTGTGCTAGAAGTATTCAAAGCACAACAGGACTGCGGATCTTCCGGCTGGTGAACATACCAAGGACCGATTTGCCCTTTACCTTTTTCAATCTGTTTTAAAAAGCTTTGGCCAAAAGAGTTTCCACGACTAGACTCTAACCATCCCATTCTAAACTTAGTTGGATGTTGTTCATTTTCATGCAATACAGACTTTAATTTACATGCATAAAACTCCGCAGTTTCTTTACTTTGCGTGATATATAAGGGATAGGACTCTAATAATTTCGAATACTTATACGCTAAAACTGCATCGCCACTAAGAACTGCTTCAACCCATAGATCTAATTTCTCAGTATAATGCTGCCGAATTGGCGTCTTTAAATTAAAAATTTCTTTTATTGACGGCGTATAACCAATACAACAATGACTGTGTAATGTAGGCATAATGACGTGAAAATCTTGCCCATATTTGGCAATCGCTTCATTAAACTTAGTCATGAATTCATTCATGGACATTTCTTTATTATGTATGGCTTGCCCATCACCTATCAGTAAAACGAGTACACCAAACTCTTTTTGCTTTAACCATCGACATAACAGATGCAACTCCGATTCAGACTCATTTTCATGCTGACCAATATAGTCCCATGCTCGTTGTGCCTCATCAAAAAAAATGTAATTTTCTTGCGCTGCATTACCACGTGTATTTAATTTAAATTGTCTTTTAAAGTTAATTAACTTTTCAATAATGGTTGCACCGTCAATTTCTGCATGCTTATTTTGTTGCTTACCATAATAGTCTAATGTGTATCTTAAGACTTCAACTAGAGGATCATTCCCCGAGATAAATAAAGGTGCTAAGTTCTCATTTCTATATTTTCTAGCGAGTTCTGTTACTACAGTCATTCCCAATAAAGTTTTCCCTGCCCCTGGCCTACCATTTACCATCACAACATAGTGTTTCTTTTTATCTCTAGCATGCTCATAAAGTTTAATTAAAGCATCACCTGCTTCTTTAAGATTTTCCGCTGCCTCATTTTTTAAATTTGGCATTTTATGATGATAAAACAAATCTACTGTGCCACTAAGAATACCGGGCTGCCGATAAAACACACCTTTTTGCCATTTACATACATCGTATTTTTTACCTTTAGCTATTGATGCCAATAAATCTTCTTTCAGGTTATGCAATATTTGATTCTGTGCAATATCACACACAATAAACTCATCAAAAAAAGGCTGTGCATCTTCACGAGTTAATACTAAATATGCTTTACCATGTAAATTTATCGATTCACTATGAAACTTAAGTAGAGTACTCAAATCAAAACCAGCACGCGTAATCTCTTCAGGGCTTGCTCGCTTCTTATGTTTAAATTCAATCAGAAATAATTCGCCTGATGGCAACACTAAATTTACATCTGCTGCTCGTTTACCACTCTCTCCAAACAATTCATGTTCAAACGAAATCCAAGCTTCATTTAAAAACGAAGCTTCTATATTCTCTGAAAGTTTTTTTAGCGTTTTGTACATGACATCAAACTCGTGATGCCATGCCATGATTTGCTGTTCTGAAACAGTTTTTGCCCAATCAAATTCTCGGCAATAATTACTCAACTGTTCAATAAACCTCTGTTTATCTACTTGTAAGAACTCGCCCCAATACCCCGCCCACCCAGAAAACTGTTGCATTGTTTATCCTAAAATTATTCTTAGTTGCTAATTAGCTTGAAAAATTACTAAAATTAATTATAAAAATCATAAACTTAAGCATAAAAAACTCAATAAGACCTTTTACTTAATAGATAGTTTTTTATTTCAGGAATAACTGGAATATCTGCCTCAGCCCAATCCAAATGATGAAGCTCTGCGATGTCTAACCATACAGCTTGAATATGCTCATTCAGTATCAAATTCCCTTCAATTTTATTACATATGAAACAATGCATTACTAAATGAAAATCTGGATAGCTATGTTTCACAGTGATGAGTAATTGCTCCGGTATCACATGTATATTCAGCTCTTCGAGGATTTCCCTTGTTATAGCTTGTTCTAAGCTTTCATCAATTTCGACCTTACCACCTGGAAACTCCCACTTGTAACTCACATAATCAAACTTAACTTTACCCTTTTGCACAGCCAAAATTTTTTCATCATTAAGAATGATGGCTGCGACAACTTCAATATTTTTCATTGCATTTAGTTCTCTAAAGCTGAGTTCTGTATTTTGGACAACAATTGAGCCTTATCTTGTTCTAAATCTAAAACATGCATACGTTTATGACAGTTTGGGCAGAGTGCAACTGTGTTAAAAATCGTATCCTCTCCGCCTCGTGCCAACCAAGCAATGTGATGTGTTTCTAAATACGGCATTCCTTTGTTATCTTGAAATGGTGCCGCTTGATTACATAATTGACATATACCATTGGCTAGACGTTTTGCATATTCACTAACGTATTCATTACGAGCATATTGTTTAACTGTAGTCTTGTATTCATTGCTTTGTGGATTACTTTTTAAAGCACGGTTTAGAAGTTCTTGATGTGACAATTTCTTTGCTTGTTTGTGTTTCTTTTCTTGCCAGGCTTTAACATCATTCTGATCAATATAACGTTCACCGGTCTTTAATTTTAGTGGAAAAATATACACTGTACGGAGACGACCATTTTGACCTGGCTGCTGCTCTGTATAAGGTTCGCTGATTAATTCAACTGGACCTAAATAGGTATATTTATTGACCTTAAATTGCTCAAATAAGAAAACTTGAACACCATTTACCTTAGACTGGCCCAATGTTTTATTTTGGTTAAAGTCGAGAGATTGATCTCCATTTTGTCCCATACCAGTATAGAACAATACGTTTCCATCCCATCGATCATCATAAATCGATTCGACATGACTTGAGATAAGAATCAAACTATTGGTCTTTTTAGAGCGGCGCATTCCGCCAGAGTTGCCACAACCAAAGACTTCAGACAGTTCCTTATTTGTGAGTTTTTGGCCAATATTTAAAGTATCTCTTAATAGACTATTACTCACATTACCATCCATTAATAATTTAAAAACTTCCAACCACAATACCTAATACAAAAAATAGTCAATGCAACACACTAATTAATATATATTTATTCCATAAAATCAACAAAAAACAAATTTAACTACTATACTAAACTTCATTATTTTATTTTTAATAAGTTTAAACTATGCAACTAAATGGACCATTCTATACTCAATTTAAAGAAAGAAATACCGACTTCAGCAGGGATACATTTACGTGTGCTGAAGAGACTATTAAGGAACTTTTGAACACAAAAACCTCTTCAGAACACCCTGGTATGTTATTGGGTAAAGTTCAAAGTGGTAAAACTCGTACATTTATCAGTACGCTAGTCCTAGGCTTTGATAACGAATATGATATCGCTATCGTTCTTAGTAAAAATTCAAAAGCATTAATTCAGCAAACTTATAAACGGTTAAGCAAAGATTTTGAAGGTTTCATCGATGAAAAAGAATTAGAAATTCATGACATTATGCAAGCACCTACAAGCTTTAGTAAGTTTGAACTTCAATCAAAACTAATTTTTGTAGCAAAAAAACAAGATGACAACCTACGTCGATTAATAGATCAATTTCAAAATAATCCAATGATGATCACAAAACGTGTATTAATCATTGATGATGAAGCAGACAGTGCTTCCATTGGTTACACGAAAAAAGACGATCTAATTAATGCCAATAAGATTGCAACACAAATTAGCAGTTTAAGATCAATAATCAAGGATGTCTCATTCTTACAGGTCACAGCTACACCTTATTCTTTATATTTACAACCACAAGAAATCGAAACTGATAATGTAATTGACTTCAAACCTATGCGACCTGCTTTCACAAAGTTAGTACCGGTACCTAAAGAATATGTTGGCGGGGATACTTACTTCGGTGAACAGTCAAAAATCGAAAATACCATAGAGAATCTAATTCATAAACAAATAGATATAAAAGAGTTTAATTGTCTAAAAAAACAAGACAATAGAGTGTTTAAATTAGATGATGTGCTTACTACAAAGAAAATCCAAGGCTATCGCAATGCATTAGTTAGCTTCATTGTAGCCGGCTGCATTCAGCGTATTAATGGTGCTAAGAATAATGAAAACCATAAAAAACTTTTGTACTCATTTTTAGTACATTCGGAGTCAGGCAAACCTGCACATAATTGGCAAGAGACATTAACAAATGCAATCATAGATAAACTGCGATTAGCTGCAGAATCTAAGAACGGTGACTCTGCTTTTATCACATTGATCAAAGATTCCTACGATGATTTCTTGAGCTCATTACAACTCGATGAAAAACCTATTCCAACTTTCCAAGAAGTTTTAGATGAAGTAAGTAAAGCACTTTCAGAAGAATATATTACTGTAACAAAAGTCAACTCTGAAGAAAATGTGATCAATATGCTAGATGATAGTGGACAACTTAAATTGCGCAGTCCACTTCATATCTTTATTGGAGGGCAAGTTCTCGATCGCGGAATAACATTAACTAATTTGATTGGTTTTTATTATGGACGTAGACCAAATAAATTCCAACAAGACACAGTTTTACAACATTCTCGTATGTTCGGTTATAGAAGAGAATTACTCGCTGTGACTCGTTTCTATACATCAATAAATATACGTAATGCAATGGAGCTCATGGAAGAGTTTGATTCAGCTTTGCGTACAGCGATTAGCAATGGTGCTGATGGAGCTGTTCAATTTATTCGACAAGCCAAAGATGGTAAAGTTATTCCATGTAGCCCAAATAAAATTTTAATTTCACAGACAGAGACTATTCGTCCACATAAACGTATTTTACCAAAAGGTTTTCTACCTAAAGGTAAAACTGGCAAAAATAATATTCTTCCTATTATTCACAAATTAGATCAAGATTTAGAAGCCCTAATAGCGTTTAATTCTTCCTCACCAAAAATTATTGATTTAGAAACTGCCTTAAAATTTCTTAAAGACATCGAAAATACACTAAAATTTGACGAAGATAGCGAAATTCCACTCTTTAATTGGAATATGGCATACTCCGCTCTGATTCATCTAAGTCATCAAAATCAAAATGCGTCACAAAGAGGGAAAATTTTGTTATGGACTGCAAAAGACCGTAATTTAAAAAAACCAACCACAAACTCTAACGCACACATTGCAGATTCGCCAGACTCCAAAACGGAAGTCAAACTAGCTCAGAAATATGCCATCGACATGCCTATCATGTATCTTATTCGTCAAAACGGGAAAAAAGAGGATGGTTGGAATGATACACCATTCTATTGGCCTGTAATCCGGGCACAGGCTAATGCGAAAACATCTATATTTGCCTTAGAAACAATCGAATAATTTGTATTATTTGATTAAGCAGAGCATATAACCCATGCTCTGCTTGCTGTTTATTTAGTTGATAAATTTAATGCAACCGATGAACAATACAAATCATTTGGCATTAAATATGAATTAGATTTTTCTGCCATAAAAGACTGTAGAGCTCTATCTGATTTTTCTAATAAGCTATTTGCCTGCTGTATAGAAATCGGTACTGATTGATTAAATGCGGTCAATTTTTTAGTGAACATATCTAAAATTTTTGGTGGATTTACATGCTCACTTTTTAGTGAATATGTGTATATGCAGAATTGCTTACGTACAACATTTCCTTGCAAATCTTGCCATTTTAAAATATTGGTCGTCATAAAATTCATAAACGCATTTTCAGCATTTGAAATAGCACAACATAATCCACCAGTATCATAATCCAATGCCTTTTCAATCAAATATTGCATGATAGGTGAAGACAGATCTAACATATGTATGTGAGGACGATTCACTGCAACAGAGCGATCAATCGTTACATCTAATAGAGATGCTTTTCCTAATATACTTTTAAATTTTTTCTGGTTTTCTTCATTAAATCGGATACGGATATAACCAGACTCTCTATGTAAATTATGCTCAATATTCAAGAGCTCAAGCATACCTAAAACAAAGCTTTCGATATGGTTAGTTTCTACCTGAATATCTGTTCGAACACCATCAGCATCCCCACTTGTAGCATAAGATAGGAGTTCTCTCTGGACATTTACTGCTTCTTTGGCATTTCTTAATGCCTCTTCAATTCTTTCTTCTGTACGCGAAACACCTATTTCAGTAAGCGTTTTCAAAACATCTTCAACGTCAACATATTGACTAAGCTCACCTAAAATTTCATCCTTCAATCCATCATTAAACTCATGTGCTTGTACATTGGAAAGATCATTAACAATTTGTTCAATCCGCTCATACATTTTAAAGATAATATTTACATCAACACTGTCTGGTTGATGTAAATTAAAAATGAGAACATTTTTCTGTTGTCCATAACGATATAAACGCCCAATACGTTGAACCAATCGCATCGGATTCCATGGCAGATCATAATTCACCATGATATTACAAGTCTTTTGTAAGTTAATCCCCTCTCCACCAGCTTCTGTAGAAATAAGAAACTGACCTGTCTCTTCAAAGTTTTTGATCGCATTAATACGATCATCATGCTTCATAGAACCATTAATTATTTCAACTTTACCTAGACCATATTGCTCTTCTAATTTGGTCTTAATATATTCTTGAGTTGTTCTGTACTCAGTAAATATAAGAACTTTCTCCAAGGAGTTTTTCGCCAAAATCTGATCAATAATGGAATCCATGAATACTTTTATTTTTTTGTCTTCACGTATTAAATGATGACTAACTTCGACTAATTCTTTTAGATCCTCTAATTCTCCTGCAAAGAATTCAATCGCACTTTTGCCATCATTTAAAATTTTTGTAAGTTCTTCTTCTAAAATTTCACCAGCATAGCGCTCATCATTCAACTCCTGTAAATTTTCATGGGCTGACTGATAGCTCATTTCAAGGCGTGTCACCCGTTTTAGCAAGGCCTTATGAATAGCCATTACACTGGATGCCGCCAATTTACGATATGTAGTCATTACAAAGCCAATTGCCCGAGCAAAATTTCCTTCAGCTTGGCTAGCTTGATACCCTTTTTTAAAGTAAGCAGATAATAGCTCTTCAAATTCTTGAAATTCTTCAGTTGTAGGAATAGCTATCGCTTTTGTTACTTTTACTTTAAAAATAAAATTACCGTCTTTATCTGTGACATCTGCCTTGTGATTTCGATAAATCATATCCCTAATAATTTCAGGATTACGATCTAGTTGTAGCAAATCTCGTCTTCTATCTGGTCGCAATAGCTCCAAAAGTGCAACAAATTTTGCCTGATCCCCCTGGTGAGGAGTTGCAGACAAAATGATCATTGCTTTCGTTTTTAATCTAAGCTTTGCTGCTAAATCAAAACGGTCAGAAGAATCATATTTATTTCCATACTGTTTTCTAGATAGGCGATGACCTTCATCAAAAATTACGAGATCCCAATTTCCAGCATCTAATAATTTTTCAATATGATTATCATGTTTTAAGGTATCCATCGACCCTATCACGTAATCATACTGTTTCCATTCACGTTGTTCGTTAATAAAAAAGTCCGTACCATAAATTCTAAATTCATCAATATCGAATTTATGGTACATCTCCTCTTTCCATTGTCTGGTCAATCCAGCCGGTGTAACGAGCAATACTCTTCTTGCTTGATCCCGCTGTCTTAAAGCATGCAATAACATTCCTGTTTCAATGGTTTTACCGAGACCAACATCATCTGCAATTAGCCAATTCAAGTTATTTGTTTTTAAAATATGGTGAACTAAATTAATCTGATGTGGTAATGGATCAATATCTAAGTGTGATAGTGCACCTGTATTCTCATTCCACAATTTAATCGCATTCGCCAATACTCTTAGCCTAAATCGCTCTACTTCGGTCTGACTAATACTGACATCACCACCTTTAAAACGTGATTCTGCATTTTTAACTGGGATCAAATGCTGAAACGGCATCCAAACTCTGATGTTATCTAGCTCAAAATTGACCAAGTATTGATAAAATCCGGCTAGCTTACGTTCAAATACAATTACCCCTCTACCGAGTCGTTGATATCCAATTTCTGGGGTCGCATCTAGTACTTCCATACCTATCTTAAAGGCTGGCTGTAAATCATTTACCTTCACATCCGAAAATGGATTTTTAAGCCCCTTATCAAACCACTTTACAACACATGTTTCTTCATTTTTAGTTTGAGACACGATGCCAAGTCTTGTTTCTCCATTTACATCTAACTTAATCAAACAACCTTGAACTGGGGTTAAAGTACTATTCATTTAATTCCACTCAATTTCTTCATCATCTTGTTGCGACTGAGCCGATTTCTTAGATTTGGCTTCCAGTTTGGCTAAACGTTCTATTTCCATTTCTTTATCAAACTGTTCCAAAATTCCACTTTCAATGGTTTTGAGATTTGAAATCTTGGGCCTTGAAATCCCCCACTTTTCCAGATCCTTTTCTTTCTGTATTTGCTGTGTATCGTGACTTGTATGCCAATATTGTTGAGTAAATTGATTGTCTTGAAATTCAACATATTGTGGCAAATTGTCATCTATTTTTAAAAATCTATATTTTAGAAAGATTGCAAAGGATGAAAATTGCCGTATATAGCTTGGGTGACTCACCCATTCATCATCCAACTCATGAAGTAATATTTCTATTTCTTCAAAATCTGGATATCCACTAAAAGATCGAACAATACTTAATAATGTCGGCCAAGGAAAATATTTTTGTCGAATCTTAAAATTATAAACACCAGCATTATCATAGTCTGAATAAGAAAAATCACTTTCAAGGAGTTCTTTGGTTCTTACCATTAAAATAAATTCTTCAAAGGTAAATGATGAATCAGCCAATCTTTTTAAGGCAGCCCATGTAGCATTGGATGGATGCTCCTGAAAAAACACCTGTAATTGATCTAAAATTTTCTCGCCGTGCCAGTCAAGCAAGCTCATAAATTCATTTGCTTTTAATAATGATTTTTCCTCATGACTCAAGGAGTCTGGGAAATAATCAATTTCACTTTCAACAAAATCAAATTCAGTAAAAGAAAATATTGCATCATCATCTTGAATAACCGAATATTCTTCTTTTTCTTCAGTAGAAATATCTAAGTCGGATAAAAAATCAAGAAAATGTGTTGGCTTATCTATTGAGAGTGCTTCAATATCTTCAATATCTTCAATATCTTCAATATCTTCAATATCTTCAATATCTTCAATATCTTCAATATCTTCAATATCTTCAACAGCTTCAACAGCTTCAACAGCTTCAACAGCTTCAACAGCTTCAACAGCTTCAACAGCTTCAACAGCTTCAACAGCCTCAACCTGTATAAAGCTATTTGTAAAGTCAAATAAAGAATCTAAATCCGATGTTTCATTTTCAGTCTTATTTTCTATTAATGAATAATCGAAATATGCATCCAAAAAGCTAAATGGTAGATGCTCTTTTAAAATCTCATAACACTTAAAAGATACGGTATATTCTTCAACTTTATTGAGCAAAATATTTAATTGCGAAATAAACTGTATATTTTGTATTTGCCCCATTTGATATGCATTTAAGAAAAACAGTTTATCTATGGAAATATAACCATCTAGCTGGTCCCTTAATTGCTCTACAATAATTTTTTTGTTCATCATATCAACATGTCTAACAGGCTTTTCAATACCTATCAAATAAAGAACTAATTAAATATTAATTTAAAATTAAATTATAAGTTATACCTATAAATCTAAAATTATAAAAGTTTGTTTTGATAATATTTTAATATTGTGCATCAACATTCAGGCTGTTGATGCACTCATTGTTTTCAATATCAGCTTACCCACTTATCATCATTCAGAGCTAATGTTTTTACTAGCTCAAATACGGTTGATACCTTTTCCTTGAATTGAATAGGGTCATAACTCATAGGTAAATCTTTGTCCAATACTTTTTCAATTTCATCTTTCACCAAAGCTTGAGTCTGACCATCTTTCCACCAATCTTGAACCAAAACTTTAGGTGTCGTGTTTATAAGTGCTGTGATCAAATCTTTTGCTGCTAACTTTACCTGTTGTTGCTCATCTTTTGTGAGTTTGTCTTTTAAAAGTAGATCATAGATTTCTAACTCATCTTCAGTCAGACCTTCTCTGATATGACGTTGGTCTTCTTCTTGCAATCCTTTTGTGAACTTTTGAATTTCTTCAAACAGTTGTTCAGTCGCCGTAGCACCAGAGTTATAACGATCTATCATTTGCTGATAACGTTCAGCAAAATTAATACGTCCACCATTTTGCTTCAGCATTTGGATGATTTTCTTTTCAAGGAATGCTCGCATATCCGCAATAGCAATGTTCTTGTGCTTAGTTTCTTTAAACTGTTCTTTCAGCTTGTCAAAATCAACCGTACTTAAATCCCATTTTTGACCATGGATCAAACTATAGCTTTGCTTAAAATCCTTAACCGACTTCGCTGTCTTTTCATCAACAATAACACTTTGATCTAGTAGCTCTACAACTGCTACACCTGCCGTTTCCAAATCCTGCTGTTCAATAGTAGCTTCAATAAATCCATGTAAAAATTGAATCACAGAGACTATCGGACGTGGCTGAGCTAAGATATTCGGCTTACATGCCTCATATAAGGCAGCAACCGTATTAAAGTGAACATTGAAGGTTTTTCGATATTCATCTTTTTCTAGTAAGCGATCCGCATATTCGCCAAATAATGCATTCTCTTTAAAGGTCCCGCCATTCTCATCACGAGTTTCTAAAATTTTATTGAGATCAATATCTTTAGACTCACAATATTCTAGGGTCTTCGTAATTGCTTCATCTAGCATTTGGAAAAGTACGGTTTTATCTTGAACAGGTGCATCCGTTTCCCCATCCTCACCAGTACCTTGGCCATAATCTTTTAAAGCAGTTTTTAGATTTCTAAAGACATTGTAGTAATCAATCACTTCACCATTTCTCTTTTCTACAAGTTCACCTTCGGTATTCTGAATACGATAGGCAGTCACTCGGTTAGCACGAGCAATGGTTTGCATCAAGGTATGACCTTTCATTGGCTTATCTAAGTACAGCGTAGAAACTGTAGGTGCATCAAAACCAGTCAGCCACATTGCACAAACGAAAACAAGTTGTAGCGGATGTGCTGGATCTTTAAAGTTATCCTCAATATCAGCCCCATTCGCATCCACTTTACTCAAGCGATCAATATGAGGCTGAATATCCAAACCTTGTTTATCAAAACGCTCTTTTTCAGCACTTGGATCACTAATGACCACCGCCATTTGTACCGTCTTCATATACTTTTGGCGTTGCTTTAAACGATATTTTTCAACATCATTTTTAGAGTTATGGATACGTGTTTGTAATTGTTTCAGCTCTTCTTTCCAAAGTCTTGAAACCTTGTCATACATACGCACAGCGGTAAATTGATCTACAGCGACCATCATGCCTTTACCTAAATAACCACGGCGTGGGAAATGGTAGACAATATCTTGTGCAATACGCTCTAAACGGTCATCTCGTTTAATCACTTCAAGTTCAGTTGAGAACTTACGCTCAAGCTTTTCTTTTTGAGCATCGTTTAACTCTTCATCTTCTAAGATTTCAGCAAGCTCTTCATTTAGATCATCATTTTGAAGTAATACTTCTGGAACTCGTTTTTCATAGAACAGTGGTAGCGTTGCTTTATCTTCAATGGCTTGTTGGAAGGTATATTCCGAAACATACTCACCAAACCATTGCTTAGTTTTTTTCTGTTTAAGGATTGGCGTACCCGTAAAAGCTAGGAAATGTGCGCCGTCTAAACCTTTACGCATATTTTCAGCGAGTGATTCATATTGGGTACGATGCGCCTCATCTACAATAACAATGACTTCACGCTCAGCAGGATTAAAGAGTTGTGGGTACTCTTGACCTTTCTCGTATCTAAACTTTTGAATTAGGGTAAATACGATTTTGGTATTTTGACTGAGTAAGGTGCGAAGATGGGTACTGTTTTTCGGTTGTGCTGCTTCTTTTTCTAAAACTGCTTTGGTCTGTATAAAGTTTTTATAAATCTGTGAATCCAAGTCTTCACGATCCGTAATCACCACAAAGCTAAAATTACCTCTGACCTTACGATAAATTTTTCTGACGTAGAAAATCATCGAGAAACTTTTACCAGAGCCTTGAGTATGCCAAAACACACCAAGACGACCTTGTAACTCATCACGCTTTAGGAAGTTTTTAAAGGCATGATTCACCCCTAAAAATTGATGGTTCTGAGCGATAATTTTATATTTTTCATTTTGGAATAAAATAAAGTTTTCAATATAGTCCAATAGTCGCTCAGGGCGGCAAAGACCTCGTAACAAGTATTCAATACTTGTTCCTTGTTCCTCAATTTCTTCTTTATTGACCTTTTCTTTTTCCTGGTCTACACGCAACCAGTTAAAGAAATGCTCCCACTCGGCGGTAAAACTTCCGAGCTTGGTATCTGTGGCATTGGATAGCACACAAAAAGCGTTAGTTAAGAACAATTGTGGAATATCATTTTTATAATTTTTTAAATTGTCATCAAAGGCATTTTTAAGTTTTACATTAGAGTTTTTCAGCTCAATAAATACGAGTGGCAAACCATTGACATAGAGAATGAGATCAGGACGGCGATAAGCACAATGTGGTGTCCGTCCTGTCGATTGAATCCATAACTGTGACACCACCAAAAATTCGTTGTTTTCAGGATTTTCAAAATCAATCAGTTTTAAAGGGACATTTTCATGTTTTTCGCCGTGGGCATCTTCGTAAGTAATTGATGCACCATCACGAATCGCCGTATATAGTTCCATATTGGCTTTAATTGCCGACATTGAACCACGGCGATCCATCAATTTAGTGACAGCAGTTTCAATCACATCTAAAGGGACTTGGGGATTCAATTGCACGCATTTTGCAATTACACGATTTTTTAAGATGACATCTTTTTTGTCTGTACGACCTGAACCATCATTTAAGTCACTTGAATCTGCGGTATAACAATCGAGATGCTGATAATCAAATTCGTTGCTTAAAAGTGCAATCGTTGCTTGTTCAATGTCATCTTCACTAATAAAGTTACGTGTTACTTTTGCCACAATTTATCCCCTATATCCCTCTAAATATGTCTATTTTTTTATAACTTACTGTTCTTGCATTGACGGTGGAAACTGAATATCTAAGTTTTCCACTGATAGTTTTCCTGAAATTAATCGAGGTAAGAGGTTATTTCTCATTATTTCCAGTTTCTCATTACTTTCTTCCAAAATATTTAATTCAGAATAAATTGGAACAACTTTAGCTTCAAAGCTATCAACTAATTGTTCAGGCGGAATCAATATTTTTTGCTTGTCAATTTGATTAGGACTTAAATGTAAAACATTCGCACCGTTTGCAAATTCTTTTATATATTCTGAAAATCCAGAATATTTAAAATAACAATAAGTAAAAGTAGATGAATAGATTTTGGGTACTAATTTCACACAATCTAAAGAAATAATCGCAAACTCAAAGTTTAATTTTGGTACTCTAGCAACACGTCCAACTACAGCTCTGTCTTGAGTCATATCCGTTACAGCCATGACGATATCATCTTGATAAGTTTTTTGATTATTCGCATATTTACCAGTGTAAAATTTCAATCCATTGCGGCGATATCCGCCACCACGATTAAAGTTTTTCAGATTGATAAAAGGTAAGCTTTCATCAACAAACTCATCATGAATTTCAGGACTTTTATAAGACTTGCCTTTTACAACATCAATAAACTCACTAGAATTGATAGTATTCCAATCTTTCGGAATCCCTTTTTCAAACTCTGTATTTTCATAATTTGGAAAACGAAAACGTACAAACCATTCTTTATATAGCTCTCCAGCCATATTTTCTAAAATTTGAATACGTTTTTTATTGTTTTCGATGAGGTCATCGTATGCAGAAAGAATAGCAGCAACCTTTTTCTGAATATAAAGCTGAGGAATTTTTATCTTCAATTTTTGAAGATGATTCTGATTTAATGTAGGCACACCGGCGCCCGCATTGAAATTTTCGAGATGCATTTCCTTTAAATAGTAATACACATATTTCGGCAAATTATCTCTAAAATTTATAGAGTATAACGTTGTATTTAATGGCCATGATTTTTCAGTAATATACTGCACTTCACCTAATGTACCAGATCGACCTGTAACTACTATGGGAGGTGAGGCTTTAAAATCATTATGAAAATCTTTTATCCCTGAACTCGCAACAACAGGAAATTTACCACTGATAATATTTTGGTTAGGTAAATCATGTCCCCGCTTTAATCTGACTAAATTATCAAAAATATCATCACGCCATAAATCAGTCATTACAAATCCCCTTCATATTAGCGTTGATCATATCCTCTAAACCTTTAGCTTCTTTCGTCAAATTATTAAACAACTCTAAAGATGTACTCAAATATTCTCTAAATTCCTCTTCAGTACGACCATCTTCTTCAATGACTACACCTACATAACGCCCAGCATTTAAAGAGTAATCTTGCTCTTTTACCTCTTCAGGCGTTGCCAACTTACAAAGCCCTGTCACATCTTCATATTCAGCATTTGGGAAACGCTCTTGTAACCATGAAATATGGTTAAAGAGATACTCAGCTTCGCTGCGGTCAGCTTTAATATCTGCTAGTAATGCTTTCACTTCTTTAATATCCGCAGTTAAAGCATTTAATTCTTTTAGTTTCGCATCCTTCACTTTCAGCAAATCTTTATTATCATTTGCCTTCGCTTCGGCGACTTCAGCACGAGTCAATTTAACTAACTCATTGTGTGCTTTTTCTTTTTCACGAATCGCTTTGTCTAAAACTTTGGCTTCATCAGCAATGGCTTTAAAGAACGGCGTAAAACTTGCTCGTAAGGTCTTTTGAGCTTCATTCAACGTACTGACTAACTCTTTAGTAATGACTTGAGGGAAAGTTTTCACGTAAGCATCAAAGCTTTCTTTAAGTGGTTTAAGCGCATGCCAATGTGTATTTAGCGTATCAACACTTTGAACAATCGCTGCATCGTCTTTTAAATCATCTTTAAGCTTGTTAAAACTTGGCTCAACATGAGGAACCGTAGCTTCAAGTTTAGCCATTCCTTGTCTAAAGTAATCATCCACCAAACTAATATATTCATGACTACGCCCCTTATGTAGCTTACTAATCATGGCAATATTCAGAATCTGTTCATCGGTAAAATCACGATGGGAACGGTCAATCTGTCTAAAGATATTACGAGCATCAATAAACAAAATTTTGTTGTCGGTTTTATTTTTATCAAAGAACCACAAGGTTGCAGGTAACGTTACGGTATAGAACATATTTGAAGGCAAAGTCAGCATGCCATAAATCAAATTATTCTCAATCAATGTCTGACGTACATCAGCCTCAGAATTACGTGCATCTGAAGCTGAGTTAGGCATAACTAACGCTGCACGACCACTATTAGATAGCTTCGCTTGTTCTGCATTCTTTAGTGAAGTTGCAAATAAGTTAATCCAAAGATAGTTGGCATTAGGCACTGTTTCAGCCTTAGCACTATCATCGGCTTTTTTAGTTTTGGTTTTGTTACGTGGTAAACCATAAGTATTAAAACGAGGATCTTTTTCAACGGTCGCCAGTGCTACATCATCCACGTTAAATGGTGGATTCGCCATGATGTAGTCAAACTTCTCAAACCCTTTAAACGGATCTTCTGCATAAGAGTTTGCTTGTCGGATGTCGCCTTTAAGACCATTTACAAACAAGTTCATTTTGGCAAGTTTGCCTGTATCAAGCGTCTTTTCTTGACCATAAACAAATAAGCTATTGTTTGTCTCAGCTTCACCTATTTTTTTGCTCAGCTCTTTACGGCGCTCTACAAACTGTAAAGACTGAACGAACATACCACCAGAACCACAGGCTGGATCATATACAGAGCCGTTATACGGTTCGATTATTTCAACCATCAAACGCACAACAGAAGTTGGTGTAAAGAACTCACCGCCTTTTTGACCTTCAGACAAAGCAAACTTACCTAAGAAGTATTCGTAAATCTTACCGAACACATCACCTGAAGCATCAGAAGGAATATTTGAAAAACTACGCACTAAACCTTTTAAAGCCTGTTTACTTTGAGGTAAACGGTTAAATGCCTGATAATCATTTTTAGGCAAAACATCTTTAAAATCTTCTTGACCTTGATGATCTTCAATTGCCTGCATCGCTTCTTTAATTTTTGAAGCTAAATCTTCACTTTCAGGAAGTTCGAGTAAGTAGTTATAACGGGCATTATCAGGCAAATAGAAACCACAATGTTTAATCGCAATTTCAGCCAAAGGCTTTTCACGGCGTGTGCCTTTAAGCTCATTAAACTCTTTTAAAATCGCTTCTTCCGCTGCGCCGTATTTGTTATCTGCGAACTTTAAGAAAATCAGACCAAGAACGGGTGTTGAATACTCATTCGGTTTTAAGTCTGTATTTGCACGCAGACTATCTGCTGCCGACCAAAGCTGATCTTCTAACTGTTTTAACTCGTTAAGGTTCATAATTTTTCCAATCTAGAATAGATTATATATTTCAACTATATATTTTACGTTTATAGGCTTTAAGCCCTATAATCCCTTTATAAGAAAATTAAATTCATCTTTTAGGCCTTCGTATAGCTTCTGAGTCTCTTGAAGTACTGCGAGTTCATGCTCAAGATCTAACTGTTCAACTTCAATATGCACATCAAAATATTCCGCACAGTGTAAGCTATATTTATTGGTTTTAACCTGTTGGATAGTGACATCTTTTGACCACTCAGTCTCTTCAGCAGCCGTGAGCAGTTCCTTAATTTTCTGTGCATCATTCAGATTTAAATGAAGCTTTCGACGCTGACGTTCACCAAAACTTCGAGCATCCACCATGCGAATGGTATCTTTAGCTTTGGCTTTATTTAAAATGAGTAAACTCATTTCAATATTTGAATCAGTCAAAATACCAGCAGGAAGTAAAACAACAGCTTCGACCCAATTTAGTTGCACTAATTTTTCACGCAACTCTGCATCATATCCACCTCTGAATAACCAGCCAGGGATAATCTGAAGGTATGCTTTGCCATGTGCATTTAAGTTATACAGTGCTTGTTGAATCCACAGACTCTCAGATGCACTAGTAGGAATACGAGCAGTAATAAATAATTCTTTTAAATAATTTTGTCCTGCTACAAAGGATTCTGAGACCTTCATATTGACTGGTGGCGTACTCACAACAAGATCAACACTATAGCTTGAAGAGCCTTCACTTAATGAATTTTCCCGCTGAATATCTGCCTCTTTTTCACTTAAAGCAAAAAGCAGTTTTGTTACCCCTACTGTTGCTTCATTGATATCACGTAATATGGTTCTTTGAGCATTAAGCTCATGAGCTAATAACCCTAAACCACATGCACCATCATAAAGTAGCTTATCCTCTACTGAGCCAACCACCACTTTAAAAATATTGAGGATATTCTGCGAATCAACGTTAAACATATCCCAATTTTTATTTGAATTAAGTGCAAACGCTTTTAATACTTCAAAAGCTTTTTCCCCATAATCTTGATTATTGGAACACTGTTCCCGCAGGCTTAAAAACACCTGAACAATATTCACAAGCTGATTTGTATTCCAACGAATTACGTCCTTAGAAAACCAGTGTAATTCTTTTTCCGATACGAAATCAGAAATAAAAGTTGAGATGTTATCGTGTGTTGATAACAGGATATTTTCACTTTCCTCTCCATTCTCTTTTATAAGATAAGCAATCAAAGTAAATAGCTCTAATGCAGTACCACGTGTCATCGTACCTGTCATAGTCGATAAAGCATCTAAATATTCGATTGTATTTTTCATTTTTAATTTCCTATTTAGGCCATCAACTTTTGAAAAGCAGCATTGGTTGCTTTAATTTGTTGGACTTTTAGTTGCTCAATTGCATGCAAGACTTGATTATTTTTATGAAATACTTCTGCCAATTTGTGCTGTGCCCCTAAGTCTGGTACTGAAATTTCAATATCCTTTAGACTGCTCACAGGAATATTCATAATCGTCGTACCTTTATTCAGACTATTAAGTACTGCTTGACCATATTCACTGTTTAAGAAAACAGTTAAAAATTCTGGTAAAGCAACTTCCGAATCTACCTTGATGACTAGACATGTTGCAGGAGCAAATAAATTTAATTTTTCCTGTTCCGCAGTCACAATTGAAGCTCGTAAGTTTGTGCCCTTTGATAAAAAAACAATGTCACCTTCTTTTAGTTTCTTTTTTTCAATAAGCTCCTCATCGACAAATACTGTTTTCGTTGTACGAGTATCTACATCAAGAAAGCCTTTATCGTTTAGGCTTTGACCTGTCAATAAACTGACTTGGATTAGATTCTCTTCATGAGTATCATTGAATTTATTGATTCCAACTGTAATACTTGAACATATTTCATTTAGTTTCATAATTACTCCAAATATGGTTTCACAAAAACTATTCTTAAATTTCCTTAAGCAAATAGTAGCTTCCACAAACCACTTTGTAAATAGTTTTATTAAAACTTTTTTAATTAAAGCAAGAAAACTTCTTTATTGATAACTAAAATCTCGAAACGTCGAGTGAGCAGTAACTTTAACTTAACAACTTCAATTATGAGCTGAAGTAAATATATCCATTATTTTTTGCCTGAATGTACGCCCATTCTGCAACTTTATGAGAGCGCTCTTTATCTGTCAGGAAGCCCAATACAGAAATTCGATCCACAATGATCAAATCCTGCTCTTCATTCCGCTCCTGCCACTTATGCAAAAACTCATCTGAAGCTAATAAATTACTTTTCTTCGAATTACAACTTGCGTCTGCCAACACGAAGTTATGCCCAGTATCTGATGGATACATAGACCAAGGAATGAAGTGATCTACGGCGTAGTTATTCTTTTTCATTTCCTTATTACAGTAAAAGCATCTACATTCCTGTAGCTCTACTAATACGTTAGCAACTGCACTAAGTTGATTTCGGCTCGGCTCAAACATGAATTGTTCAAGATTCGGTAATTTATTCAAAATAGGTGCATTGCTGCTGTTCTTCCTGATGTAATCAATCCAACGCTTCTGACACAGCTCTTCAATGATCTCGCTGAATTGACGTAGGCAGTACATCACTTGAGAGAAAAGAATAAGTTGTTTCCTACACTGATCTAGCTGATATAAAAACTCAAAATTTTGACCATTCATATTTTGTAGGTAACGCACTGGCATGTCTTTGACAGTTCTTGCCACATCCTTTACTAGCTTCAACCACACCAGTGAATCTCGTCTTAACAGTCCAAGAGATGAATAATTTTTTCTATGCTCGATTATCCGATTTACAATCGCTGCTTGCTTACCATTATTCTGATTTAAGATGAGCTGACCTTCATCATTAAACACATACGGTACTGCTTGCTTCCAATACAACTCAATAAACTTCTCAGCAATATCGGTATATTCAAGTGATAGGCTTTGACCTGTGTCTTCACCTTTTTCAATTGCCAATCGACTCAGGCTAATCAGTAAGGCAAACTTGTAGGTACTACTAAAACTTCCTGATTGTAAGATGAGCTGAATGTTTTTAAGGAACTTAAGCTGTTCCTGCGCAGTAGGAATAAAGTCAGGCATGTTTTTTCCAAAGAAGATTAAGCCATTTTTCTTGTCGATCAGGTCGCTGATCTACTGTAATCCACTGTTTTAATACCCTAACCCCATTCAACCGATGTAACAATTCCTGAGCCTGTTCTTCATTTAAGTCAGTAAATGCTCTACCACCTTTTACTCTATCTGCTGTTCCATATTTAAAAGACATATAGCACACACCGCCACGGCGTAATGCAGCATGAATACGTTTTAAAACATCAGGGAGTCTATTACGAGCACAATGTAGTAAAGAGGCACATGCCCATACCCCATCATAAACATCGTGCATATCAAGCTCATAAAAACTTTGCTGCTGAACAGCGATACCAGTCAGTTGGCTCGCTCGTTCGACCAATACTTCAGAATAGTCGATAGCATCAACTTGATAGCCTTTATTTTTAAAAGCCAAAGTGTCACGCCCTGAGCCACAGCCTAAATCCAGGATGCGTGCTGAATCTGGTAACTCAGCTAAAAATGGTTGGTATAGGCTTTCCATATCCACATACAACGTGGCTTGTAAAAATTGATCTGCGTATTGGTTGTAATAGTCTATTGTTTTCATATTGGTTGCTTAGGCTAAACACTGACCCCCAGTCTACTAAAAAACAAAAAAATAAGGGAGCATTTGCTCCCTTATCTTTTTAGTCAAATAAATCTGCTCTTACTTCTTCCAAAGCACGATCTGACTTAAAACGATTACATATCGGGTGAATAATTGCTCCATTTTCTAAAACACCGTAACCACCTTCTGCTTTCGATTCTCGATGATCTACTTCAGTCGATTCAAGGTATAGAGCGCTATCACATACTTCGCAATAGCTCCATGTTTTCCTTTCCTCACGTTGATAAAGATTTCTTTTGGTCGCGAGTGAAAAATTTAGAGGTTTTTTCTTCTTTGTTAGTCTTACTGATTTCACAAAGCTCACAACATCATCCACAATGGTCTCATCATAATCACCACCAAAACGTTCAAGGTAAAAATTATTAAAATTAATATAATCAAATGATTGACTCATCGAAAGAATGACGGTGTTCAAACAAACTTCATCTTCGAAATCTAAATCCATATTGAGTCCAATACAGATAAATGCTTGATAGACGTTTTTCAATCGCTCATGTGATCTGATCCCGCTACCAAACTTACCGACAGTTTCTTTGATCGCCACAGGAATTTTTTCAATTAAACTTTCAACACCACGGCGTGCTCGAGTAAATCCAATAAAATCTATCTTTTTATTCTGTATTTCAAAACAGTCTTCTTGAATTTCACAGACGATAGAGAACCAGGCCAAAAAGGATGTCACTTGAAAACGATTATCTTTATAAAAATATAGTTTTGGGTGTAAGCCCAGACTTGGAATCCGAATACTAATTGCTGGTGTAGCGATACGACACAGCACAACTCTAAGTTTTAGCATTAAATTTTCTACACGCTGACCTTGGTCTATACTCACAGTATTCTGACAAGTATCACCAAACATGATATTCAGGAGTTCATTGACCAAGCCGATTTTTTTACCGTGTGTTAAATCCGGCTCTAAAAGTATTATCTTAAAAAGATGATCATGAATTTGCTCACCCAAAGTAATCACTTCATTTATCCGATCGTAATTCAGTTCAGCCAAGTTGGATTTATTATCATTTATATAACAACACGCATAAATCACATAAAAAGCATCACTCCCCCTATTTTGTAAATGATATTCTTCATCTGGATCTAATCGCTTCGTATCCGAATTGATTGAACAAAAGGCTTTTCGAGCTTCCTCAGGTGTCCCAATGACTTCAATAAAATTAATTTTGGTTGATTTTAATTTTTGCTGAAACTCAGAATCGCTACATAACTCTTGAAAATCAGCTAATCCACCTAATCGATTACGAATCTGACGAATATCTCGTTTTTGTGGTGCCGTGAATTTTGGGGCTCCTGCTACTTGCTCATCAATAAAGTATCTTTTGATCCAAGCATAAATGATTGAAATCCTGTGCCCACCATCGATAATATAAATATTGCCAGTGGCATCTTTCCAATAGCGAACGCATAAATTGACATTACGATCATTCAAACATTTTAGAATAAACTTCTGAATTTCAGCAGGGCTCCAACACTCTGTGGAGCGTTGATTGTCTGCCTTATATAGTTTTTCTCGAATCTCATGGTTGGCGAAGTCATAAAGTGATATTTCAAAATTATTGTGCAGATTTGAGTGTGACATTTCGTCAAGCAGCATCATTTTTCTTTGAATAATATTGGTTAAAAGCTTAGTACGAGCCATTTTATTTTCTCTAGGCAATACTTCTCTAGATCTCGTGAGATTACGAAATTAGAAGTAATTAAAATTAAAATCAGTGATAAATGAATTAAAAACTCATTAACTCAGAAGTATCTTTTTGCTAGAGAAAAAACAGATAGAAATAATATAAAGACGCATTTTAAACCTCGTTGATAGATTGTCGTTTGCCAATATCCTTTCCACGAGATGGAGGCAAACCAAATAGGGTGTGGAAATACCGCTCAACGAAACGGCCAGTCAAAGACTGCCCTACCTGGCTTACCATAAAAGCGCCATGTAGACACAAAAGAGCCACTAAAAGCGACTCTTTAGTTCGTTGAGTAACAGGTTTCCACGCCTGGTCACAGATTTTGCTGTAACATCTTTATCTTATGTGCATAAATTCAAATGGTCAAATTTTATGATCGATATTTAATCAATTGATTCAAAAATAATTACCTATATTTTTTAGAGGCTTAAGAATACAGATAAGTATCTTATAATTTCTACAATATTTAGTTGCTGTAAACTGATCGCAATGAAACTCTATATATTTAAGCAGCGTGATTTAATAAAGGAAGTAGATTGAAACTGCAAATTTTATCTGATACTCATAATTCTAAATATTCAATATCAGAGCAAGCTGATGTCATTATTCACGCTGGCGATTTTTCTAATCGCTTAAGTGGTGCAATTGAGTTTGCCGAAAAATGTAAATCTCTGAATAAAAAATTTATCTTTGTTTTAGGTAACCATGATTACTACAGCTCTAACTACAGTTCAGTCGTGAATTTCTTGAAAGAAAACTACCCAAAAAATGCACTACTTGATGACAACCATATCAAAATTCAAAATAAAATATTTGTAGGTGGCACGCTGTTTACGAACTTTCGCTCCAATTCACCACTTACATCTCCTGAGGTACTTTTACAGTCCCAAAAAGATGCTGAACAATCGATTTATGATTTTGATCAAATCATGATTAGTGATGAAAATAGACCTATAACCGCCGATGACTACATAAAACTATTTAAAAAATATCATCAAAATATTTTGCAGTTTAGAGGGCAAGATCATGTGATTGTTATTACGCATTTTCCACCTCATTTAGCTTGTCTTGATCCTTATTGGGGTACGCACCCTGTTGCATCAGCCCTCAATCCCTATTTTATTAATGACCTAGATGTAAAAGGGTTTAAGTTATGGATTGCAGGACATACGCATACATCAGTGGATACTGTAGTCGATGGATGTAGATTAGTGATCAATCCTTTGGGTTATCCACCAGAGCAAGGTAAAAATGGGTTTAGAGAAAATTTGATCATCGAAGTTTAAATAGATATTTTTTTCTGAAACCTTTTTAAAGCATCAGATAACTCGATTTTAAAACTGTCTGCAATATTAATGATGAAGCATTAGTCCTATCAAAACCTAAAATAAGTGATGTCACATGTTTTTTTGATACTCAATAGTGCTGTTAGGACTTTCAAACTTTAGCTCAAGGTTCTAATTAGTATAAAATTACATAACACCATTAAAATTTTATGGAAAAATGAGAAGACTACGAGATTTTAAAAATATAGAACAAAGATCACGCCCAATTATTGAGGTTATACCTATGGTATTTGAAAACAACCAAGCGACGCAACGTATTGTATTACATCATTTAAAACGTATAATTCATCAACATAGAGATGAACTACAAAAGCTTGCCTATAAATAAAGCTCATTATCCACGTTTAAATGTTCATACCTATATTTGGCCACTTTTTCCACTACATCAATTTATTTCAAATTTTCTGTGATACTGATAATGAAATTTATACCACATCCGAACTAGGAGAAACTCATGTCGATTCCTTTAGATCCAGAAAATAATTGGAAGAATAAAATTGCAGATCAAATACTTAAAGATCTACTAGAGATCAACAAACTCCAAGGTAATTCTATTAAAAAAATGAAAGCAGACCAAAATGGTGTTTTCTATGTAGAGCAAGAAATCTCTGTTGAGGAATTCCTCAAGACACGCTGAGCCTCTGACATTAAGATAACATCAAAACCCTAAAGATATATTTAAAAACTCAACCAAATTGTATCACCTGTAGAGGCATACATCGCTTCAGCAGCTTCTTTTAATATATCCCTATCATCTATTTCCATTGATAGCTCATCACATGCAGGATCCCTATTGTCGCTTGTGGAAAATATGCTAGATTGAGTCGTAATATTATGCTGTATAAATCTAGTTCTATCTTGCCTTAAAAGCTGCACACCACGGTAGCTAGCACGCATTTGATTTAATGCTTGAAGACGTCTTTCATTTGTAGTCATTATTACTTTTCTCGACATTCATTGTCTCCTTGATTTTTATTTGAAATTAAGATTAATAAATTATGACATAAATTAAAATTGAGTAGTGATCCAGCTATCCCGCAATACCTCATTAAAATCAAAGCGATCAAATAAAACTCTAGTAATGTCTTAAAAATCCCACAATATCTTGATCAGTTCTGATGATTTTGGTAGGAATTTGATTATCTCCGTTTAGTATAGCTTGCATATAACCCTCCTTTATTATTTCATCTTTTTGATTTTTTACTGAGGATTCATCGGCTTTTTTTGCATTATCTTTAGAAACAATCCGATCTACCATAATATCTATCTCACTTTACAGATCGCTCAAGATCTTGCTCTTCAGCACTCTGGTACGAAGATGAACGACTCATTAAAGCATGCCCTCTTCTGAATGCCAGTTCTTGCTTAATTTCTTGATCAGCCAAACTGGTCTCACCATGATTTTTTATGTAATCAGCTCGTTTTTGAATAAATGCTCGCTCTCGATCTTGAACGCTGGAATTCACCACCGTATTTTCTATTTGACGAGTAGCCATATAATTATAGGCAATTACTCCGCAAAGTACGATTAAAAAAAACCAAGTTGCCTCTTTACACCATTGCTCATAAACAATCCTTTAATATGCAGTCAATACTGAAATCATCATCAACTTAAGCTGAGAAATTTCAAGACTATAAAGTTTGCAAGACTATAATATTTCATTACTCATCCCTAGGATTAAAATCTTTAAATTCATCTGCATTGCTCGCAAATTCACTAAAAAAGTTATGCCACGTAAATAATGACTTTAACTCCTGTTTATTTTTAATCGGTCTAGGCAACTCATAACCAATAATCCAATATGGTGCTTTACAGCAGATATGCTCAGGTATAAGGACTTGGTTTAAGGCTGTTTCAGCACTTAAAAAATATAAGTTATTGTATAAATGCACAATGTTCCCTTTTAAGGCTTGTTGAATACAATGATCTATATAATTATGCCTCATTTAGTACTCTCCTCCCTTTTTTTGATATCGCATTCTTAAACCTGTTAAATTATTTAACACTGTAAGTTAGTCATTAATTCGAGCTAACTTCCAACGGCGATAGATGCCTACTAAAAATAAATCGCTCAAAATTTTTTGAGCAGTTATTATATTGATAGTTGTCATTACTAATTTTCAAACTAATCCCTTTTTTACTTTTAGCCATTCTAAGTTCAGCTTCAATTCCTCTCCATGAGAGTTTTGATCTTTTATTTTTTCTTGAAATGGCTAGCTATATGGGCTCTTCACCTACGATAAAATTTATAAAATTCCTGATGTTCTAGTTTGCCTTGGATACACATCCCATACGAGCATATATCAGACGTATACTGCACTCAAAATAATTCTGTATAAATTGCTATTCAGCAAAGCTGTGAAAACTTGATAATTAAACTGCTTTCAAAAGTCATTTTTTATTCAGTTCAAAATAATAGATTCCCGCAATTAAATTGCATATTAATCCTAGTCTTTCACTGGTTAAGATATCGCTCTGCAAGAATTTTGAAGGTTTTCAAACTGCCAAATAACTTCAGGCTTAGCCCTTATCTGCAAGAATACAGCGCCTGGAGGACCCTAATTCAAGTTACGTTTGAATAGTTCGAAATCGTGTACGGTACCACGACTTGTATATAAACTCAGGAATTTTTGTGTTCGATAACGAATGATGGCCTGCACTCTAAAGGTGTAGGTCTTTTAGTTGTCACTATAGCTTTTATTCTGTTTATAGACCTTTGGATT
Source organism: Acinetobacter amyesii (assembly GCF_023499985.1). Lineage (NCBI taxonomy): Bacteria > Pseudomonadati > Pseudomonadota > Gammaproteobacteria > Moraxellales > Moraxellaceae > Acinetobacter > Acinetobacter amyesii. The sequence goes on from NZ_JAMCOU010000038.1 coordinate 78,561, forward strand.
GAAATTTATACGGCATCTACAATAAACACATTCCACTCAATGTCTTCTCCTTCAGATAAATGCTTTGGTAAATTAAAAAATATTTTGGAACGGTGTTCCATTAATTACATTTACTTGCTATATTTTGTCAAATCATATTTCGAAATGAAAATTTATTAAAATACTTATTATCGAAAAAACTAGAGACATAAAAGTTACATAAATACATTTTCATTTCTTCATATATTTTAGCTGGATAACGCTACTTTTAGACAATTATTCTCGCAAGAAATTTAAGTATAAATTTTTTATTACAACACTCAAATCAACCTGAATTGATTTATTAGCTTTACAAGCAAGGAGTCGCTTAAATGCAAGGAAAAAAAATTGCCATTATTGGAGCAGGTGTCATGGGCAAAAAACATGCTCAAACTATTATTAAACATCCTAATACAGAATTAGTTGCTGTTAGTGACCCATATTCAGATGCTATGGCACAGGAATTTAATGTACCTAACTACAAAGATTTAGAAGAGCTTTTTAACCATGTTAAATTAGATGGTGTTGTAATTGCTAATCCAAACCGTTTCCATGTCAGTACTGCAATTCAATGTATGCAACATAACATCCCATGCTTACTAGAAAAACCTTTGGCAATAAATACCAAAGAGGCATTGTGCCTAATTGAAGCGCAACAAAAATTGAATGTACCAGTATTGGTCGGCCATCATCGCCGTCATAATAAAATCATTCAGCAAGCCAAAGAAATTATTGAGGCAGGCACTTTAGGCACAATTAATACCTTTAATGCACTCTGGAGCGTATATAAACCCGACAGTTATTTTGATATAGAATGGCATCGGTTAGCTGGTGCAGGTGTATTGGCCATCAATCTTGTACATGATTTAGATTTAATGCGCTATTTAAATGGTGAAATTGAATCTGTACAAGCAATGACATCTAATAAAAATCGTAACCTAGAAGTTGAAGATACAATTTCAATATTAGTGCGCTTTAAAAATGGTGCTTTAGGTACTCTATTGGCCTCTGATGCTGCTGTTTCACCTTGGGGATGGGATCAAAATACTGAAGAAAATAAAGATAGTTTTGCAGTATCTCCAGATCAAAACTGTTATTTTATTAGTGGTTCGGAAGGAGCTTTGAGTGTACCAAATCTTGAATACTGGAATTATCCTAAAGACCAACTTAAAAGTTGGGCTGTCTCACTTATAAAAAATAAAATCGAACCTAATAAAGAACAAGATGTTTATATCAACCAATTAACTCACTTTATTGAAGTAATCGAGCATAAAGCAAAACCGATATCATCCCCTGAAGATGCTATTTTGAATATTCAGTTGCTTGAATGCATTGAACAGGCTGCCAAAAACCAAAATACAGTTTATATTGAACAATTAAATTTTTTGCAAAAAACAGCCTAATCGTAGAACGCCTATCTTAGTAAGTAAAAGGGACGAAATATCGTCCCTTTTACTTGTTTTATAATTAGATAAGTTAAGTAGCTACTCATATTGACTTACTCTATTCAATAAATCGATATCTTTTGCATGCAGTTCCAAACGCGTAGCTTTAAGTAATGAATCTATTTGGGTAGTAGAAGTAGCAGAGGCAATCGGTGCAGTAATACTAGGCTGGGCCATGATCCAGGCCAAAGCAATTTCTGCAATCTCTGCTTGATATTTTTCTTTCAAACTATCCATGACGTTTAATATATTTAAGCTTTGTTCACTAAAGTAATGTTTTAGTTGGCGTTTGCGCGCTGAATTTTCAAGCTGCGAAATTTCACGATATTTACCACTTAAGAATCCAGCAGCCAAACTAAAATAAGTAATCACACTCAACTGATGTTTTTCACAAATTGCCTTATATTCTGTCTCATATTGCTGACGCTCTACTAAACTATATCCTGGCTGAAAAATTTCGTATTTGGGTAAGTTGAGAGTTTGACTTTTGTGTAATGCATCTTCAAGTTGCTGAGCAGAATAATTGGATGCCCCAATTTTTAATACCTTACCTTCTTGAATTAAATCCGCATAGGCACTTAAGGTTTCTTCAATCGGAGTCTCAGGATCGGGATAATGACTTATATAAACGTCAATGTAGTCAGTGTTTAGACGCTTCAATGAGTCTTCAATGGCTTGTTTGATATATTTTTTAGACAAACCTTTTTTATCACCACTCAAAGTAGCGCCAACTTTTGTAATTAGCACAGTTCGCTCACGATTTGATGGTTTGCGTTTTAACCACTCCCCTATTACTGCTTCAGACTCTCCCCCAGTATGGCCTGTTACCCAAGTAGAATACATATCTGCCGTATCTACAGTATGAATACCATGTTCTAAGGCGTAATCTAATAGATTAAGAGACTGTTCTAAATTAACTGTCCAACCAAATACGTTGCCGCCAAAAATAATTTTAGAAAAGTTTATATCCTTTTTCATATTCTCATTTCTGCTTCTTAATTGATTAAAAATAAGTTAAAAAATAAAAATGACCAACGCCTCTAACATTAGTCATCTTCATTATCTAAACAAACACATTCTTATTTTAAAGGTGAAATCGCTGTCGGTAACGCAATCATCGACTGCATTTCATGAGTTAGCCATTGTGGTCCACCTTTCGGTGGCCAAATACCATCTGCAACCGATTTTGCACGAATTTCAGAACGTTCATTTAATGATTTGTATGGCCAAATACTTACTATACGTGGTGTACCATCTAGTGCATACATTGCGATAGTTAATTTTGAATATTGAGTACGCTCAGGGACTGCATTGTTCCAAGCATTTAAAACATGTGGCACACCCCCATGCTTCAATTCATAAGTACGAATTTCATATACAGGACCAAACTCACCCAATTCAACCTCAGGTAAGAAATCAAAACCTGCAAAGTTTTCAACTGAAAATTTAATGATATTTTCAGCATTTGCAAATACATTTTCTTGTGCAAATAAACGTGCTTTTTCAGCATCCAAAGCTTGTTGTGATGCAAAACTAACTAAAACTACTATTTGATTAAGTTGACCGATATCTGAGAACCATACGCCTAATAGTTTCGCTTGTGCGTCGGCATTTGTATAATAATCCTGAATACCATTGGCCACTGAACCTGCAGTGCCCATTTTAATTGTGATATTAATTAGTTGATAAAGTTTCATGCTGAAACGTGCTCCTGTGTAGAATTTGATTGAGAGTTAGAATGAGAAATCGGCTGTGGAATGAGCTTACCTGATGCAAATTGCGCAATACGCCATGCAAATACCATTCCTGGACCTAAAGTTGTGCCAGGTCCTGGATAGGTTCCCTTAAAAATCGAAGACAAGTCATTTCCGCATGCAAATAAACCTTGAATCGGTTGATTTTGATCATTGAGTACACGACCAAACTCATCTCCTGCTAAACCAGCACTGCTTGCACAGTCCATTGGAATAACTGGTAGTGCGTAATAAGGGCCATGTGCTAACTGACCTAAACATGGGTTCGGTTTGACATCTGGATCACCATTAAAACGATTCATCACACCAGAGCCTTTGCCAAAATCGAGGTCAATACCCGTTTCAACAAAAGTGTTATAGCGCTTCACGGTTTTTATAAGCTGTGTCGCATCAATACCGACTTTCTTAGCTAAGGCATCTAAACTGTCTGCACTAAATAAATACTTTTCACGCAAGTAATAATTCAGCTTTTTTGCACCTGGAAGAACAAAACCTAATCCATATTTTTGAATTGCTGTTGAATCACAAATGAGGTACGACACCACTTTGGATTTAGACTTATTTGTTTTAATTTGTGCCATGCAGAAATCATGATATGAATCAGATTCATTCACAAATCGTTGACCATCAGCATTCACTGCAATAACACCCGGCTTAGCCCTATCTAAAATGATGTGCGGCCAAATAGCTTTATAACCATTTTTATGTGTATGAATAGAACATGGGAAATACAACACACTGCTATCTACAGAGGGATCAATCTGCGCACCAATCTTATTTGCCAGTGTTAAACCGTCACCTGTATTGGATTTTGGTGAAAGTGAATCTTCGACAAGCCCTTTAGGAAATAAACTTTCACGGAGTTTTTTATTCCAGCCAATACCACCAGTTGCCAGCACTACACCTTTACGGGTTTTTACTGTAATGACTTTTTCTTCATGCAAAATTTTTGCACCTACAACCTGACCCTTTTCATAAATCAATTCTTTTAATGGTGATTGCATCCAAACAGGAACTTGTTTCTGTTTTAAATTATGAAAAAGGCTTCCAACTAAGGCATTGCCCATCACCAAACGTGTACCACGCTGAAAACGTAAACGTGATAAAAAATAAGGCAGCACGACTTTAATCGTTGTCATGAAATTTGCCCCTGATGAAAATGGGTTCAACAAAGCATTTAATTCATTACGATTGACCATCATGCCACCTAAACCCATAAATTCAGGACGTGGCGGTTTCACATATTTAAAATCTGAACCTAATACACTTGCATCAAATTCAGCAGGTGCCAATGCGCGACCAGCAAAGGCTTCTCCTGGTTGATTCTTTACATAGTCTGGATGTGCTAAACAAGCATTTAATTTAACCGTAGTTTGCTCATCTAAATCACGAATCATTTTCGGACTAGAGTCTAAAAAGGCATCACGAAGCTGTTCCCCACCACGTGAGCCAACAACCGATTTTAAGAAAATTCTCGCTTGTTCAATGTCATCGGGCACACCTGCCTTTACACTCAAATGTGAACCGGGCGCCCATACTGTTCCCCCAGATGTTGCTGTTGTACCTCCCACTTGCGGATCTTTTTCACATAGCAAAACATCGAGACCATTTAATTTTGCAAATAAAGCTGTAGACATCCCAGCAGCACCAGCACCGATAACCAATAAGTCGACTGTTTTTTCCATTATCTTTTTCCATCCATTTTTTGTTTGTCCGAATTCAACTTGGCATGTTGTGCCAGATGCTGACCAACAATAAATCCAAAGGTCATGGCAGGCCCTAAGGTAATACCGCCACTCGGATATTGCCCACCCATAATCGTGTTCATATCATTGCCCACAGCATATAAACCTTGAATAGGTTGCTGTGTATCCTTATCTAATACACGAGCTTTACAATCTGTATTGAGCCCTGCAAAAGTACCTAAACTTCCCGGTACAATCTCAACGGCATAAAATGGTGCTTTTTCAATAGGCGCAATACATGGATTAGGATGGTGTTCAGCATCGCCTTGTGCTTTTTGATAAGGTGTTGTACCTCGATGAAACTCCGGATCCGTTCCGTTTTGGGCAAAGCTGTTATAGTTTTTGACTGTGCTTCTGAAGACATCTGCCTGAATACCACATACCTCAGCTAAAGCCTCAATACTATCTGCACATTTTAAATAACCATTCTCTAGCCAAGGTTGCATAGAAATTGGGAAAGGTTTGACAGCACCAAGACCATAACGACGAATAAATTTATGATCACAAATCAACCAACAACGATTTAGATCTCCTTTCACCGTATGTTTGAATAAATCTTTGACAAATGACGGATATGAATCACCTTCATTGGTGAAGCGCTTTCCATTGGGTAAGACTGCAATTAATCCCGGCTTACCACGCTCAACAAGGTGAGGAAAACGACCTAGTGTTCCATCTAAACGTGGCATCAATGACACTGGCGCCCATGCACCCGACCATGGCAAATTATCACAAACACTTGCTCCAACAGACTCTGCTAATTTTAGACCATCACCTGTATTTGTTTCTGGTGCTGCTGAGTAATGTGGCGTACCTAATGCAACATGCTGAAAAAGTTGTTGTTTACGCTTTTCATCATGCGGAAAACCACCTGTAGCAAGCACTACGCCCTGTCTAGCCAAGATTTTGACCCGACCTTTAGGCGTATTAAAAATCGCACCAACAACACAATTTTGCTCATAAATAAGTTGCATGGCAGAGTGATTTGAACAAAGTTTAACTTTATGATTTAAAGCAGATTTGAGTAACCGAGCCACCAAAGCGTTACCATTTACGATTTGAGTAGAACGATGTCTAAAAAGTAAATCCATAAAATGACGCAAAACACGCTTAGTGGCATAAATAAATGAAGATAACGCATTGAATGTATTAATGAAATGCTTCATGTCAACACCCGATGCAATCCCCATTCCCCATACGGTTGTTTCAGGAATTGCCGGTTTTAACAAATGTAAATTTTTACCTAATTTACGCCCATCAAATGGAGCTGCGACAATTGAACGCCAACCCACACGCGACCCTTCAATATTGAAAAAATCAGGTACAGCAGCGCCGATGTTAAATTTAACATCAGTTGATTTTTCAAAAAAATCAACCATTTCAGGTGCTTTAGTTAAATACGTATGAATTTTTTGTTCATCATACTGATCCCCTAAAACATTTTTTAGATATTGTTTGGGTACGTTAATCGGCTCAGCTTTCCCTGCTTTTTTGGCATGAGGCGTATTAGGAATCCATAACCACCCTCCTGAAACTGCTGTCGTACCACCAAAGACGGTTGCTTTTTCAGCAACGATCACATCTAACCCTTGAGCTGCCGCAGTCACTGCGGTAGATAATCCCCCTGCACCAGAACCAATGACCAAAACATCACATTGTTGCTGATCACGAAATGTCTTATCTGTTACAATAAAATCATGTTGAGTTGACGCATTCATGTTCTTACCCCGCTACAGCGTCCACATTTGCTAAAGCCACCAGAGCTTGGATGGCCTGCAAATTAATTCGCGCACGTTCTAAAGCAGGGAGTTTGGCCAACTCTAAATTTGGAACTTCAGCTGCCAATGTAATATTTTTTGGAAGTGCTGCAATTAAAGCCACCAAATCAATGTCTCCTTGACCTGGCACTAAGCGATTGTTTCGCGCAATCTTAATCAGCCCTTCATCACTTGGATCATAGTCGGCAAAACCATCACATAACTGCACATAATTCAAACGTGAAGCAGGTATGGCTTGAACTTGTTCAAGTGTTGAATCTGAACGGTCAAAATGCAGTGAATCGATTAGAACAGCTGCATTTGACTGTCCTGTTTGTTCCACTATGGTTTGTGCCTGCGTTAAGTTTTTAACAGCAGTCCACGGCATAAACTCTAAATCACAGCTCAAGCCATAACTTTTGCTCAACTCACAGAACTTTGCATAATTTTCAATTAAGCGGTTTTGCTCTGAATCATTTCCGGCAATCAGAATATGTTTTGCCCCTAATTGTTGTGCGACATCCAAAAACTGCGAGTACTTTTTCTCGTCAAAATCAGGGTTAATGCGGATAATTTCGACATCCGCAACTTTGACTCCTGTATCGTTTAAAATAGCTTGAGTTTCTTGAATTAAATGTTGATCTGTTAAAATTGGATATTCAGATTCATGGGGTGCAGCAGGTAATAAACGCAATCCTACCTGCGCATACCCACATTCCGCTGCAATCTTGACTGCTTCTACTGGACTCACATCAGCAACCGTCAAAAATGACAATGAATATTTACGTTGCACAGTATCATGCTGCATCATTCTTATCTCCAACCTGATTTTCAAGTAAAAAATTCACCATCAAATCACGTACTTTGATAAACATGTCTGTTCCTTTGACCGCCACACACCCTAACTGTGTTGCATGTTTCACGAAAGGTGTTTCTGCAGGGCTCGTTACAACATCAGCAACAGCCATATGTGCAGTCAGCTCGTCAAGTTGAAAAGATGACGATGGATCTCCATTCATCCCCATTGGTGTTGCATTCACAATCACATCAAAACCATGCGGATTATTGTCATGCGCAATGACTTTACCTTTTTGCAGTTGGCTTAGTTGCTCGACCAATTGTTGTTGACGCGAAGCATCCACATCAAAAATTGCAAGTTCAGCCACACCTGCAAGTAATAGTTCAAAAGCAATCGCTTTACCTGCACCACCTGCACCAGCCAAAATCACGCGTTTATCTTTAAGTAAAATATTCTTTTCTAGAATGGCCTGAACCATTCCAGTGCCATCCAACATGTCACCTTCCCAACCTTCTGCACAACGACGGATGGTATTTACAGCCCCAATAAATTGCGCACGTTCAGTAACTTTGTCACAACTTTGCAAAGCCGAAATTTTGTGGGGAACGGTCACAATTAGACCATCTGTATTCAACATATTTTTGCTGTGTGCAATAAAGCCCGTAAAATTCTCTGGAGTGACATCTGCCGGTGAAACAATCGCATTAAGTCCTTTATTGACTAGCTCCTGTGTAACACCTTCTGGTGATTTCACTTGTTTAATTGGGTGTCCAACCACAAAGTAAAGACGAGTTGATCCGTTCAATTGAATGTTCATTTTCAATATCCTTTTAAATTCAGTAGATTAGTTTTTTTTGGCAGTTTTATGCCTGTGCGTTGTCTAATTCACGTTGTTGCATTTTTTTGGGAGAGTACACGGTTTTCATAATTAATAATGCGATGATAATTCCCATGGCTGGAAAGGATAAAACCAAGAAAATTTTACTTGCTGGCCATCCTAAACTTAAGAAATAAGCTCCTGCAAATGCACTAGCTACAGCACCTAAGCGTCCAATACCATGCATCCAGCTATTTCCAGTCGCTCGAGCAAAAACTGGATAGAATGCACTTGATATTCCATTGATTCCTGCATTGGCTCCATTCATCCACATACCAATGAAGAAGCACATCATGCTGTACAGCATAAAGTTATGCCCAACTTCACCAATAAAGAGCATAAAGAAAATCGCAATAACATAGGCAATGACCAAACCAAGATATGGATTGAGTTTATCCATCAAGTATCCACATGCAATACAACCAATCGGTCCACCTAACTGATAAATTGCAGTAATTAGAGATGCTTCACTTATACTGAAACCAAACTCATTGCTCATCATCGGTAACCAACTGCCAAGTAGATAAACTACAAACAAACCCGATGCATAACTCCACCACAACAAGAAACTGCCTAAGACATAAAATGGACTGATGACTGTTTTTACTGGGTTATTAACTGTATTGGTTTTAGGTTTTGGTAAAACAATTTCCTTATTGGTCATATCAAAATCAGGTGCAATACGTTTAATTAACGCATTAATCTCTTCTTTTGGATGTTGTTTTAAAACTTTATAGCCAATTGATTCAGGTAGAATAAAAAAAGCGAGCATTGCAAGGATTAAAGGTAATACACCGCCGATAATCATCATGGCGTGCCAATTAAAATGTGGAATCACCCAAGCTGCTAAAAAGCCTCCAATTGCTGCACCAATTGTAAAGCCACTTAAAATAATGGTTACCATTCGGCCATTAATACGCATTGGCGAATAATCTGTGACTAATGTTACAGCTTGTGGCATTACCCCACCCATAAATAAGCCTGCAATTAATCGATATATCATTAATTCAGTCACATTACTTGAAAGGGCAGCGAGTAATGTAAACAATCCAAATCCTATTAGATTAATAATCAATAATTTTTTTCGGCCAAATTTGTCAGCCAATGGACCAGAAATAACCGCACCTAAGGCTAAACCAATCAAGGCCGCACTCATTACAGGTGCCAAGTCTGTGGTACTAATACCCCATTCTTGCTTGATTACAGGTGCTACAAAACCCATAATCGAAATATCGATACCGTCTACAACTACAATCATTAAACACAGAAAAATGACTAATTTCTGTAAAGGAGACACCCTATTTTCATTGATGAACTCCCTTAAATCGACCTGTTGAGTCATACACATGCTCCCTTAGCGTGAACCAGCTTTTAATGCCTTTTCCATGCATCGCTGGTTTTATTCAATTCAGGCCTGCTCTTTTAAATGAGCAGTAAATACTCGCGCGTCACTTTAGATTTATCCCAAACCCTTTTAGGATAGAATCTAAAGGTACTATAATCTGTTTTTAAAATTTTTGGAACACTGTTCCATAAAATATATCAGGATTTTTATGCTTAGTAACAATGATCGTTCACTACAAATTCTTGAAGCGCTATTAAAAGAAGTGAATGGATGCGCACTCAGTCAGCTGTCAACAGATTTGGACATTCCAAAATCAGCAATGCACCGGCTATTAACATCAATGAAAGACATGGGATATATCTATCAAGATGAAATGACCCAGCACTATAAATTAAGTTTGAAAATCGCATCCATGGGATTAACCTACTTATCTTCACGTTCAATCACAGAAACATTTCAACCTTCACTGAATGAACTTGCAGAACAATCTGCTGAACTTGTACGTTTAGGCATGATCGAAGATGAAAGAATTATCTGGATTGCCAAAGCCCAAGGCTCCAAATCAGGGCTAAAATACGACCCTGATTCTGGCAGCATTGCTTATTTGCCAGCATCAGCCTGTGGTCTTGCCTATTTATCGAATATTCCAGCTGACGATTTTTCAAGGATTGTAGAACGTGAAGGCTTTGAAAAAGCAGATCAATTAGGGCCAAACTCACCGAAGAACTTAGATCAATTAACACAAATGGTTGAGGCTTCACGCGAACGTGGTTATGGTCTCATTTCAGATACTTATGAATTGGGCATGACAGCAATGGCTAAAACCATTATTAATCCTCATACCAACAAGCCATTTGGTACAGTAAGTATTGCAGGCCCCTCATTCCGTCTGAATGACAAGCGAGTAGAAGAATTGAGTCCAGCATTGATTGCAACTGCTGAAAAATTAGGTGAAATTGTTCACCTTGCGCATCTATAATTTATAAACCACTTATAAAAACAGACTGATATAAGTCAGTCTGTTTTTATATCTATTCTATTTTTTTAGTGTATAAGCAATTACAAAATCACCATGATCTAGTGACTGACGTGCCCCTCCTGCGGAAATGACTACATATTGCTTACCTGTTTTTGGAGAAATGTAGCTGATTGGTGTACCCTGACTCCCCACAGGTAAACGTGCTTTCCAAAGTTCTTCACCATTCGAAGAGTTGAATGCACGTAAATAGTAATCTTGTGTGGCCGCAAAGAATACTAAACCACCTTGAGTTGCCATTGGACCACCAATTGTTGGCATACCAATCGGAGCTTTTAAGCCCATTTTAATGCCCATTGGTCCAGTATCTTGCACTGTACCTAAAGGTACCTGCCAAGCCACTTGACGGGTTTTCATATCAATTGCCGTCATAGTTCCGAAAGGTGGTTTTTGACATGGAATGCCCAATACCGACATGAAGCGGTTTTTATTCACTTTATACGGTGTACCTTTCATCGGCACTGCGCCCATACCAGTATTAACCTTCTCTCCCCCATTAGCTTCAAGTTTTAAGTCTTCAGGTGTTTGTTTAATCAGCTGAATCCACAGCCCAAGACGCATGTCGTTGACAAACATATAATGATGCGTTGGGTCAAATGCGATACTGCCCCAGTTCATCCCGCCCAACGAGCCCGGAAAACTTAAAGAAATATCAGATCCTGGTGCAGTGAAAAGACCATCATAACGCATGGATTTAAAGTTAATACGACACATCAATTGGTCAAATGGAGTTGCACCCCACATGTCCGATTCAGTCAAAGTTTGATTGCCAATTTGTGGCATTTCAATTGAACGTGGTTGGGTTGCACTGTATTGCTCATCAGGGATATCTGCAGCTTTTACAGGCTGTTCAATGACTTTAGTTAAAGGCTTGCCTGTCACACGGTCGAGTACAAAGAACTGCCCTGACTTGGTGCCAACTACAACAGCAGGTTTGGTTTGCCCATTTTGCATTGGAAAATCGACCAAGCTTGGCTGCATGGGTAAATCAAAGTCCCAAAGGTCATTATGAACAGTTTGATAAACCCACTTTTCTTTACCTGTGGTTGCATCCAAAGCCAAAATGGAAGAATTGTACTTATGATCTAAGGGTTGACGGTTTCCGCCCCAGACATCGACCGATGAACTTCCCATCGGTAAAAACACCGTGTTCATTTGTGGGTCGTAGGACATTGCAGCCCAAGAGTTAGCTGAACTACGTTTATAGACTTCCCCTGGTTTGAGGACATAATTTGGATTTGGGTTGCGCGGATCAAAAGCCCAACGCAGCTGTCCAGTAATCACATCATAGGCACGAATCACACCACCCGGCATATCCGCTGCAAAGTTGTCAGCAATACGACTCCCGACAATGATGCTGGTGCCTGCAATGGTTGGTGCCGAAGTGACTTCAAAACGAGGTGCTTGCGTGCCCGCACCTAGACCTTCCAGTAAGTTCACTGTTCCATCGACACCAAAGTCTTTACATCTTTCGCCGGTATCGGCATTTACTGCAATTAAACGACCATCAGGTGTATTGGTATAAACACGACGTGGACATGCGGTATTATTTGCCACCGCTCTAACTGTACTTGCACCTGCTAAAGTCGGTTGTACCAAGGCTTGAGTTGAGTCAAAGTAACCCACACCACGGCAACGTTCCCAAGCATCGGCTTTTGAGTTCACTTCGGCCTTCCAGATTTGTTTACCTGTGTCAGCATCTAAGGCAATAATATTGTTATGCGGCGTACATAAAAAAACTTTATCGCCCACCTGTAAAGGCGTGAGCTGGTCTTCTGCGCCATTACCCGTACCTGTGGTTATATCACCTGTTTGAAAACGCCATGCTTCCTTCAACTGGGATACATTATTACGATTAATCTGATCCAACGCAGTAAAACGACTTCCACCAGCATCATTACCATAGTGCGACCAATTCACTTGTTGAGTTTGAGCCGTTACAGGCACTAGAGGTAGCTCTTCACCACTGGCTTTTACCGTTGGATGTGGAATAAACATGCCATATAAACCACCCAGCATACCTAACACCGTCAAACCACCTAAGGCATAAGCAGGTGCTGAAGGTGCAATTTGAAATTGGTACTTATGAATAGCAGGTAAAGTAAAACACAGTGCGGCAAATAAACCCGCAGGAAACATTAACCGTGAATGGAGTGCCCAAAAATCCCAACCTGCATCAAACAGTGCCCAAACCACGGTTCCAAGAAAAACCAGTGCAAAAATCCAGACACCCAATGCTTTTTTTCTAAAAATAAACACTGCGGAAATAGTGGTCAATAAACCTGCTATCAGGAAGTACCAAGAACCTCCCAGACTAATCAGCTTTCCGCCACCAATTACATAAAATACACCTGTCAGTAATAAAGCCAAGCCTAATATAAAGCACCATATTTTAAATATGGGTCGAGATTGCACTTCGGACATACTTTTTACTCCAAATGCTGTGTTTTAAATGATCGCTTCTACTTTGTTATGAGCATCATTCACACCAGATCCAAATTTTGAGCATCCGCATTTTTTTGCTTCAGCAATGAAAAAAAGAGTGTTTAAATTCAGCAACGGTATTGCTTATATTTTAAACACTCCCTTACTTTAAATATGATTAAAAATTCACCTTAACACTAAGGCCCGCTACCCAAGCATCATCCACTTCTTTCACACCAGAAGGTTGATAGATATATTGTAGGTTGGGTCTGAGCATTACCGCAGGAGACCACTGATAGGTATAGTTCAACTCAACATTGAGTTCGTCATGTTGAATTGGGACATAATCGCTGGCAAGCGCGTCATAACTGTAATAACCACGGCCTTGGTTAGTGGCGATTTGCTTGTCCGTCACACGGTCATTCACTACATAGTTAGCCAATCCAAAACCAATAGAATCATTTGAACGGCTATCAAAAGGACCTTTGTACCAAAGTGCCAGTTGTTGTGTACTTTCTACAGCGGTCGTGTCTCGGTCATTGATGACCCCATTGAAACTGATATATAAACCTCGCTTCGGATCAGCCCCGTGTTGAGTCAGTTGTTGTTGTGCATTCAACCAGAAACTATATTTTCCATTGTGGATTTCTCCTGATGTGCCAACATCTTTAGCTTCTGCTGTGGAATACAGTGCACCGAGTTTATATTCGCCCGGTAAACTATTAAATGTGGCAAGTTTTGGTTTCCAAGCCAGTTCGACTGGAATGGTCGCCCCTTCGACATTGTCCATATCGAGGTTAAAGCCATCACTGTCTGAATCTGTTTTGACATTGTCTGGGTTGACTTCATAGACCCCAACACCAAGTGACCAGTCTGGTGCAAATTGGTATTTCACATTGGTGCCCCATAAGCTGACAGGCCAGTTATACCAAATCGAACCGATGGACTTACCTAACTGTCCACCACACAAAAGTAAGTTCTGAAACTCACATTGCGAGCTGTTAAAGTCATCAGACATGCCCATACGACCAATCTTAAATTGGACACGGTTGTCGTCAAATCCTGTTTTGATCCATGCTTGGGTCAAACGCCAAATTTTGCCACGACCATAAATTTCTTGGCTGTTGCCCAAGGTGCTGGCACGAGGGTCTTTAATGCGTTCAAGTGTTAAGGCATTACCATCACGCTTAGTCACCATAATTGCTGCGGAGGTATTTTCCCAACCTGCAATTTTGTTTAAATCAAAATTGGCACCTAAGGTCAACTGTGCAGCATTGTCAAAACTTCTGTCATCGTTATAGCCACCAGCCAAATTGGTCGCTGCTTGGCTCATAATCGAAGCTGTAAATTTATAACCTTGATCTTCCAGCTGCTTCCGCTCACCGTTCCAATCACCGAATAACCATTGACGGTCTGCTGAATAAAAATCATTGGCTGAAGCCAATTGGCAACCAAATAATGCCAATGAAAGTGTGCCGATTCTTAATAATTGTTGTTGCATCCCAAATATCCTTTTTTGTGAGAAAAGCTCAACTCAAGTGAGCTTTTCATGCGGTTTTTATTATTTAATGCGAACGGCTGGACTCAGTTCAGAAGTTGCCCCCAAGTGGTCAGTAACATTGGCTGTCACATTGGCCACATCACTTGCCACTTTCCATATTGCTTGACCTTGACCTTGTGTATTGGTTGTCACAACTTGACTCCCTAGATACTGTTCAGCTTCTTGACTATTCGCTTGACGATTAGCAAAGAACTCAACCTGATAACGCTGATTTGGTTTTGCCTGAACTGTAGCGGTGACCTGAGCTTTTTTAAAGGTTAAACGTGGCGCTTGGATATTTTGGTTTGGCATCGCATTACAGCTTTGTTCATTCGAATGTGTACAGGTTTTTTGCAGATTCGCCGTTTCAATGACTACACCACCCCCACGAGAACCGACAAAGCCAGCATGTTCAAGCGCAGGCACATCAAAAACAATGGCACCCACACGCTGATCTGGAACACACGAACCACCCGCTTCACAGCGTTTAATATCTTTACCATTGTCCCAAATTAGGTTTTTGGTTAGGGTGGTACGAGCATTGGCATCTTTTTCAGAACGAATGGCAATCCCTAAACGGTTACCATGCACTTTATTGCTGTCAAAAATGTTGCCATCACCGGTGAGGTTAAAGCCAATTGAGTTGTTAGTCAGTTCGTTATAAGCAATGTAATTGCGCTTACCCCAGTTGATTTGCAAACCATCCGAGTAGTTTTCAAATTTGTTGCCAACCACGGCATTGTCATTGCCCCACAAAATTTCGATACCTTGCGACGGTTCTGGATTGGCTTTGGTTGAAGTAAATAGATTGTTGGCCACAAGGTTAAATGCCGCGCCACGGGTAAGCTCAAGACCATCTCCATTATCTACAAACAAGTTGTTCAAAACTTTGTTGTTATTGGTAGTGGTCGAAGTCGGATTACCCTTACCGTCATCACCCGTCAACATCACGCCTGAACCACCGTAGTTATTACTAATACGGTTATATTGAATCAAGTTATTGCTTGAACGGTTCACCAATACACCAATACAGAAACGATGAATATCAAGACCTTTTAAGGTCACGCCATTCACATCTTGCAGCACCAGACCGGGTAAAGTTGTTGTGCGGACATTGGTACCATACTGTTCAGCATTTGCCCCCGGGCAGGCTTTAGCGCCTTCACCTTTAATATAATTTGAACCATCAATCGCAATAAACTCGCCTGTTTTGTCCCATTGCGTCCCGATGATCTTTACTGAAGATTTGATCGGTGGTAAAGGCTGATTCAGTTTAATTGCATAGGGGGCTTTACCCACAGCTTGGATTTGAATTTCATTTTCTTGTGTCGCATTGGCATTCGATTGTTCAATCGCCCAACGCAGTGAACCTTTTGCACTATCGTCCTGATAACGATCCACAATATAAGTTTCTGCACTGGCCAAACCTGATGCCACTAAACTCAAAACCAATGTGGTCAAACGTAAAGTTGATGGTTTCATATTTTAAATCCTTTTCTATCCTTGAACATGAATAACGCAGTGCATTAAGGGGTTGGTTGTACAGTTTTCAGCAAATGTTTGAGTTGAGTCACATCAATTTGACCCGGTGCAGAAGCTTCACCAATCATGCCAAAACTTAGGCTGCCGCCCATGTTGGCAGTCGCCACACGTGAAATGGTGCCTAACTGTCCCATCGACATAGTCAATAGTGGTTTTTGACTTATTTGCCTGACGGCCAAGGTGGCATTCATGAGGGTAAAGACATCTTGTTTTGACTTTGGCATTACCGCAATTTTCAAAATGTCGGCACCCATCTGATCTTGTTTTAGCAGACGGTTTTCAATGTCTTGTTGCTTAGGTGTTTTTGCAAAATCATGATTCGACATGATCACCAACACGTTCTTTTCATGTGCCAATTGGGTTAATTTCGCTACACTGCCAGCATCGCGGAACATTTCGATATCCAGCAATTGCATAAATGGCTTTTTCAGGTATTCACGATAAATCTTTTCATAGTCTTGGTCAGACACCGTCATTTTTCCACCTTCGTTATGAGTACGAATGGTCGCGATCAACGGTTTGTCTTTTAAAATTTGATTCAGCTGCTGACCCAGTGCTATCACTTTTTTAGTGTCCGCAGAAAATTCCAATAAGTCGATACGAAACTCAGCCAAATCGACATCAGGATTGCTGGCAATCACTTGCGCTTGGGCCATGGCTTGCTCTGCTGTCTTTGCGGTAATCGGCACAATAGTTTTGACAGGTAAGTCACCAATATTGACGTTTTTGACCATATAGTGTTGTGCATGAGATTGAGCCGATTCAGCTGCAAATGCAGATGGCATTGCGGCGATAACAGCACTGCTTAAGCAGAGTTGCATTGCTAATTTTTTAATTGTCATCATTACATTTCCTTGTATTTTCAAACTATTGTCTGACTTTTATCATCATCCGCAAACATACGTGGGATTCATGCAATGGGACATGCAATCACCACGTATAAACTTCTATCTATTCGACTCGTGCAAGATGTCCTGCACCAAGCCTTCGGTAGTTTAGATATCTAAAAACACCGTTTCATCTTCGCCTTGTATACGAATATCGAAACGATAAACCACTTCACCATCACGTTCTTCGCGCTTAGCAATTAAGGTCTGACGACGTGGTGCCCATTCAATGCCTTTCAGTACAGGATCTTGTGCATTCGCTTCCGCTTCATCTTCAAAATACACACGGGTATTCAAGCCAATGTTAATCCCGCGAGCAAAGATGATCAGTGCAATATGCGGTGCCTGAGTTGTGCCTTTACGTCCCGGAACAGCACCCGGTTTAATGGTATTGAAACTCCAAAAACCAGTTTCAAAGTCTGCCCCTGTACGTCCCCAACCGAAGAAGTTTGGATCAACTGCTTTGCATTGAATATCGGCTGCACTTGGATACACACCGTTGGCATCCGCCTGCCAGATTTCAATCAATACATCACGTAACGGTAAACCTAAGCCGTCAAACACTTGACCTTCTAAGCGAATACGTTCGCCTAAAGTATTTTCTTTAACTAGCTGGTTGTTAAAGTTATTTTCAAAGACTTCAATGTTGGCCTGTTGGGGCAACAAACCAATGTGTACGTATGGTCCACCTGTTTGAGATGGCGTTTCATGCAATTCTTGAAAGTTCCAATGGTTCATGTTGTTCTCCCTGAATTAAGTCAAATCATTTTCGAAATAAGTCGCACGACGACCACGTAAAGTGATGTCAAAACGATAACAACGGCTATCTGCTTCAATGAAGTTGCTCTTGTCTTCTAAAGCAATCAATGCACGACGTTGTTCTTCCGAAGGAATGGTTTTAATAATTGGACACGAATCAATCAGCGTATCGCCTTCAAAGTAGAACTGCGAAATAAGACGCTGCGCCCAACCATCGGCTAGTAAAGAGAAATGGATATGTGCAGGACGCCATTCGTTAATACGGTTACGCCAAGGATATGGACCCGGTTTAATGGTACGGAATACAAAATAACCATTGGCATCAGTCATCATACGACCACAGCCGCCAAAGTTCGGGTCCATTGCACCAATAAATTGGTCATTTGGATGACGATAACGACCTGAAGCATTGGCTTGCCACACTTCGAGCAATGCATTTTTAACTGGGCGCCCAAACTGATCACGGACATAACCATGCACAATAATACGCTCACCAATCGGCAAACCTTCTTTGGCATAGTTCAAAATTAAATCGTTATCTTTAGGTCCAAACTGTTCGGCACTAAACTGTGGTGAAGTCACTTCAGTTAAGGTTTCAGCAATTGAAATCAATGCATTTTTTGGCGAGCGTAATACACTGGTTTTATAGCCGGGTGCATATGCTGGCGGGTGATCTTCGGTATTACGTTGTGCATAAGCACCTAAAATAAGTTGCGACATCTGACGTCCCTCTTAATCTTGTTCCATTACTCTTGATTCATTTGTTCTTGGCTAAGTTGCTGTTCACTCAGCTTTTGCGAGGCAATACCCAAATCTGCAAAAACTTCTTCTGCCATGTGCATGGCTGCATTGGCTGCAGGTAAACCGGCATACAGTGAACAGTGCAAAATCAACTCTTTTAAGTCGTCCTTGGTCACACCATTGTTAAAACAAGCACGTAAATGCATACGCAATTCATCTTCACGGCCCAATGCTAATAAAACGGCAATGGTGACTAAGCTACGGGTATGGCGCGGCATGCCTGGTCTAGACCAGACCTCGCCCCACGCAAAACGGCTAATAAAGTTTTGGAAGTCGGCATTGAAATCATTCAAGTTCTCAAGTGAACGACCGACATGCTTTTCACCCAGCACTTCTGTGCGTACAGTGATTCCTTGTTCATAACGTTGTTCATCATTCATGGGAGAAACCTCAATTAAGTCGCATCGGTATGTGCGACCAATGATTTAACAAAAATAGCGACTGCTGCTGCTGTTGCTGGAATTAACAGCAGACTTAAAATGGCAGTAAACGACCAGTCATTGCCCAGTAAAACTGCGCCGATCCAAGCACCAAATACCGCACCGAAACGACCAATCCCAGACATCCACGCCACACCTGTTGCACGGCATTGCGTCGGGTAAAAACGAGCGCTGAGTGCTGGCATAGCCGACTGTGCACCATTAATCGCAACACCCGCACAAAGCACTAAAATGGCAAGTAAGGTTGGATTTGCTAAGCTCTGACCAACAGCAAAGGCAAATATCCCAGCAACAAAGTAGAAGCCTGCAATAATACGGTTTGGGTTGAAACGGTCCATTGCCCAGCCAATAAATAAAGCACTGAGGACACCGCCAAACTGGAATAAGCCACCAATAAATGCAGCGCGTTCCATGGTTGCGCCAGTTTCACGCATCAAGGTTGGTAACCAACTGGTGAGTAGATAAATCATTACCAAACCCATGAAATAGGTCAGCCACAATAAAACCGTACCTTTGACATATTTCTGAGAGAACAGCATGCTAAACACACCTTTCTTCTCTGCACCTTCAGTTTTTTCTTCAGGTACATGAAACTCAGTAACACCCTGTACTTGCGTCGGTGCAATACGCGTTAGAATTTTGCGGACTTTTTCGCTGTCACGACCTTTCACAATCAAGAAACGATAGGATTCTGGCAGGAAGAAAATTACCAAGATCATCAAGATCAGTGGCGACCAGCCGCCCAGTAAAAATAAGCTGTGCCAACCAAAGGTTGGGATCAACCAACTACTAATGAAACCGCCTGTCGCCATACCCAAGTTGTATCCACAGAACATACAAGTCACTAGTAACGAGCGTGATCGCTGTGGGCAATATTCAGAAAATAGTGTGGTTGCATTCGGCATCGCAGCACCCAAGCCAATACCGGTTAAAAAGCGCAGGACCACCAAGGTATTTAAGTCAGCTGCATATGCCGATGCCAAAGTAAAGCCACCGAAAATCAGCATCGAAACACTTAAAACAATCTTTCGCCCAAAGCGGTCAGCGGTTGGACCAGACACTAGAGCACCAATGATCATGCCACCTAAAGCCGCACTCATGACTGGACCCAATTGCGAGCGGTCTATTCCCCAGTCTTGTGCCAAGGCTGGAGCAATAAAACCCATTGCCGCAGTATCAATACCGTCAACAAAAACTATGAGAAAACATACAATTGCGATCAACCACTGATATTTGCTAATCGGTGCATCATTAATCAGTGCTTGTGCGTCTATACTCGTTTTTTGAGTAGCGTATTCCTGAGACGCCATACCTGCCTCCTTGGGCTGAAAGTCCTTTTAAAATCCTTAAACTATTGAATCGATCCAATGAACTGACTGAGGGTTTGGGTAAACAGCTCAGATTGCTCAATATTGGAAAGATGCGATGCATCAATCACCGCAAGTTCACTCTTTTGAATCTGTTGTTGCATAAAGACGCCATCTGCCACTGTCGTGACTGGATCAAATGCGCCTGCAATCACTAAAGTAGGAATCTGAATCTGTTGAATTTGAGTAGATAGATCTGCTTGCGCGAGCGCTCGGCAAGATTCTGCATAGCCCAGTGCTGGCGTAGTGGCTAAAGATTGAATGGTGCGCTGCGCCAAAGCATCGTGTTGATAATCAAACTGCTCACTAAACCAGCGTGTATGCGTAGTCGCGACCAAGTCTGCTAAGCCATTGGCTGTTACAGCGTCTGCACGAGCATTCCAACCTTGTTCAGTCCAAATTTTGGCTGCTGAGTTCGCCACAGTGATACTATGAAAACGATTTGCATGATGAATACCAAGCCACAAAGCCGTCATGCCGCCCATTGAAATCCCGCAAAAATGCGCTTTTTCAATGTTTAAACCGTTCAGAATATCAATCACATCTTCTGCAAGGTTTTGTACAGTGGTCTGCTCAATCACATCACTTTGCCCATGACCACGCGTGTCATAAGTCACCACTTTGAACTGTTGTTCAAATGCCGCAACTTGCGGCTGCCACATGCCTTTATCTGTACCCAATGAGTTTGAAAATACAATCACAGGTGCATGGTCTTGCCCACTGATTGCAACAGATAAAGTCTTGCCTTGACGATTGGTCATCGTGATATTCACTTTGCCTCTCCTTTTGCTTCCCGCAAAACCGCATCAATCTGGTCTTGAATATTGCCAAGATATGACTCGGGTTTAAAAATTTCTGAAATCTGAGCGGCACTAAAATAGGTTTTGACTGGATCGAGTTCAGTCATGACCTCTTTTAAGTGAACACCTTTTTCAACCGCTGATTTACATGCTGCTTCAACAATATAATGTGCCTGTAAGCGCCCCATATGCGGTGCCAAAGCCATCATGACCGCTTCCGCCATAATTAACCCTTGGGTACATTCCAAATTACGCTGCATGTTCTCGGCATTAACTTGCATGCCTTGTAATACGTCTAAAGTCCGCTCTAAAGCGCCTGCACACAGTTGGAAAATTTCAGGCAATGCCAACCATTCTGCATGCCATCCACCTAGACTACGCTCATGTTCCTGAACCATGCTTTGGTACAAACTCGACATCAGCACAGGTACACGGTTGGCTGCTGCCAAAACGGATGCCGCAGCGACAGGATTACGCTTATGTGGCATCGTCGATGACCCACCACGCCCTTTCGCTGCTGGCTCAAATACTTCTGCAATTTCAGTTTGCATCATCAACGACCAGTCACGCGCCATTTTGCCCAAACTACCTGTCACTATCGCTAGAACACTCGCCACTTCGACAATACGGTCGCGCTCGCCATGCCAAGTACAATTTGGGACTGAAAGCTGTAGCTGAACGGAATAAGCATGAACTACCGCTGTTCCTTGAGATTGCAATGAAGCCAATGAACCAACGGCACCGCCTAATTGAGCAGTAAAAACACGTGCTTTCATGGCTTCAATACGGGCTAAATCACGATGAAATGCCGAGGCCCAACGCGCGAATTTATGCCCCAAAGTAATCGGCAACCCTTGCTGCAACCATGTGCGCCCAATCATCACTTGTGCACGATACTGTTCAGCTTCTGTCAATGCAGTGCGGTAACATTGGTGAATTAAAGCTTCAACATGCGTCATTGCAGCACGACATTGCAAAATACAGGCAGTGTCTAAAATGTCTTGACTGGTTGCGCCCCAATGCACATAACGCGCAGCATCTTCATCACTTTTTTTCACAATCGCAGTTAATTGCTTCACAAAAGGAATCGCGATATTGCCCGCCAAACCTGTTGCAATCGCTAATGCATCAAAGTCAATCTGATCAATTGCAGTTGCTGCAATGTTTGAAATTGCTGTTGCCGCAGATTCTGGAATAACACCGACCTGAGCCTGCGCTTGTGCCAAGGCAACTTCAGCCTCAATCATGTATGACACCAACGCGCGATCACTGAAAATTTCAGTCACCTCGTTTTGGTAAAATAAGCTGGCATATAACTGGCTCATGATCGCTATCCTTAAATCTGCTTTAAACGCGCTGAATAATCATTGCAATGCCTTGGCCGACACCAATACACATCGAACACAGGGCATACGTCCCACCCGTTTGTTCTAACTGGTTTAAAGCTGTCGTGACCAAACGTGCGCCCGATGCACCGAGTGGATGACCAATCGCAATCGCACCGCCATTTGGATTTACTTGTGGGGTGTCATCTGCCAGACCTAAATCACGTGTAACGGCCAGTGCCTGTGCTGCAAAGGCTTCATTCAACTCAATCACATCCATCTGCTCTAATGTCAGATTGGCTTGTTTCAGTAACTTTTTGATGGCAGGTGCAGGTGCAAAACCCATAATGCGTGGTTCTACACCCACTGCTGTTGATGCAATGATCTTGGCACGGGGTTTAAGTTGGTACCGCTCAACCGCTTGTTCTGAAGCAATCAGTACAGCAGCCGCACCGTCATTGATGCCTGATGCATTCCCCGCAGTGACGGTGCCTTCTGCTTTCACAACTGGCTTCAGTTTTGCCAAACCTTCTAGTGTGGTCGATGCACGTGGATGTTCATCCGTGTCGATCACAATTAGATCACCCTTACGCTGTGCAATACTCACAGGGATGATCTCATGTGTAAAAAAGCCTTGAGCTTGCGCGGTTGCGGTGCGCTGTTGACTCGTCAAGGCAAACTGGTCTTGATCTGCACGATCAATATTAAATTGTTGTGCCACGTTTTCTGCGGTTTGCGGCATGGTGTCTACACCATACATCGCTTTGAGCTTTGGATTGATAAAACGCCAGCCCATAGTGGTATCTTCAATCTTTTGACTACGGCCATAGGCAGTTTCTGATTTGCCCATGACAAAAGGTGCACGCGACATACTTTCGACGCCACCAGCAATGATTAAATCCGCTTCGCCGGCTTTAATCGCACGGGCTGCCATCGCAATCGCATCCAAAGATGAACCACATAAACGGTTGATGGTGGTCGCTGGAACTTCGACCGGTAAACCTGCCAACAAGGCCGACATACGTCCGACATTACGGTTGTCTTCACCGGCTTGGTTGGCACAACCATAAATCACATCATCGACTTGTTTCCAATCAACACTAGGGTTACGCTGCATTAAGGCTTGAATAGGCACGGCACCCAAGTCATCAGCACGCACTGGGGCGAGTCCACCCGCATAACGGCCAAATGGAGTACGGATAGCATCTATAATATAAGCATCTTTCATTTTCAATCTTGTCCTTAGAAACCCCTAAATCCACCTGTAATAAAAAGGTACTTTTTCTGGGAGTATTCTTTTCAATTCTTCAATCCGTTAAATGTAGTTACTCCCTTTTTTAAAAAGGCAGTGAGAGATTTAAGAAAATCGCATTCGTAAATTCTATTGCGTTGCATCCACTAAAGTTGCACCTGTCATTGCCTGCAATTCTGCAAAGCCTAAACCTTCAACTTTTTCAATTACCTTCATACCCTCAGGTGTCACATCAATAACACACAGGTCGGTGTAAATGCGGTCTACGCACTTCAAACCTGTCGCTGGATAAGTAAGCTCAGCAACAATCTTCGGTTCACCTTTTTTTGTCACATGGTCGGTAGTGATAAAGACTTTTTTTGCACCTACGGCCAAATCCATTGCACCACCCACTGCAGGAATTGCATCTGGTGCACCGGTATGCCAGTTGGCTAAGTCGCCATTTTCCGCCACCTGAAAAGCCCCAAGCACCGCAATATCTAAATGGCCACCACGCATCATGGCAAATGAATCACCGTGATGAAAGAAAGCACCACCATCGAGTAAAGTTACAAACTCTTTACCCGCATTGATCAGTTCGGGATCACGGTCTTCTTCAGCAGGTGGCGGACCGAAAGCTAAAAGACCATTTTCAGAGTGTAAAAATACATCTTTGTCGCTTGGTAAATAGCTTGAAATCTTGGTGGGTAGTCCAATACCTAAGTTGACATAAGCCCCATCAGGAATATCTTGTGCAACACGTTCAGCAATTTGATTACGGCTTAATTTGGTATAACTCATTTTTAATTCTCCGTATCCGATTACTGTGCAGGTTGCACTTGTACAACGTGTTGTACAAAAATACCTGGGGTGATGACGTGTTCAGGATCCAAAGCTCCAAGCTCTACCACTTCAGAAACTTGTGCAATTGTCACATCGGCTGCCATTGCCATAATCGGGCCAAAGTTACGTGCAGACTTGCGGTAGACCAAGTTACCCCAACGGTCACCATGAGATGCTTTAATTAAAGCAAAATCTGCTTTAATTGGATTTTCTAAAACGTAATCTTTACCTTCGTAACTCATAGTCGGTTTGCCTTCAGCAAGCAAAGTACCAAAACCTGTTGGTGTATAAATTGGTCCTAAACCCATACCTGCTGCTTGAATGCGACACGCTAGGTTGCCTTGAGGAACCAGTTCTAATTCAACTTTTCCCGCACGGTATAGCTCGTCAAAAATGTAAGAGTCTGATTGGCGTGGAAAAGAACAGATAATTTTACGGACAGCACCTGATTTAAGAAGTTTCGCTAAGCCATAGTCGCCATTGCCTGCATTATTGTTGACAATGACAAGGTCTTTGATACCAAGCTCGATTAAACCATCAATCAATTCTGCGGGTTGCCCTGCGGTTCCAAAACCGCCAATCATGATGGTTGACCCATCTTTAATTTGTGAAAGTGCTTCAGTAAGTGAAGCCGAACTTTTATTGATCATTAGGGGGACAACTCCGTCTAGCTATACATCTTAGAAACGAAACTCAAAACGACACTGAATCAGAAAAAGAGCCTTACTCAATCCCGAGCAATTTCATTAGAATTCCTATTCCCTCATTTTTGTTATTTTTTTCTTATTGTTCTAGCTAAAAAAATGAGTTTTGTTCGATGATTAAATACAATGTTCGATCATCGAACATTTATTCTAATTTTAAATTATATTAAACATATTTTATATTAGGCTAAAACTACATTCAGTAGTGAATTGGAACAAAGGCTTAAAGGACTGGAGCATGTTAAACGAAGGAAAAAAAATCCTAATTAATATGGATAACCAAAAAAAAATTCGTCATGAAGACTTTGTCGCAGGAATTAGCAAAGGAATGGCTATACTTGAATGTTTTGGTCCAGAAAGACATCGCTTAAATGTCACCATGGCTGCTGAAAAAACTGGTTTAACCCGTGCCGCAACGAGACGTCATTTATTAACACTTGAATATTTAGGATATTTAGATTTTGATGGTCATTATTATTATTTGACACCCAAAGTTTTAAAGTTTTCAGGTGCTTATTTAAGTGGTTCACAATTACCTAAAATTTGTCAGCCATTATTGAATCTATTAACCACACAAACATCACTTATATTTTCAGTCATGGTACTGGATGGATTTGAAGCAATCACCATTGCACGAAGTGCATCACATCAACAAACAGATCGGGTCAATCCGTATGGTTTACACCTAGGAAATCGTCTACCAGCACACGCAACATCCGCGGGTAAAATACTACTTGCCCATTTAGACGTTGCAGAACAAATCAAGTGGCTCGAAAAATATCCTTTAAAGCATTTAACTAAATATAGCATCACAGATAACACTTCATTTTTAACTTTACTAGAAGAAGTTAGAGAACAAGATTGGTGCTACTCAAGTGAGGAACATGAACTAGGTGTTCATGCACTGGCTGTTCCAATATATGGACCTAAAGGAAATATTGTTGCGGCATTAAATATTGTTTCTCCCACTGCTAGGTCAACTAAAGAATATTTAATTCAACAAATATTACCACTTCTTCAAGAGACAGCGAGGGAACTTAGGAATGTCATTTAAATTGATATACCGGAAACTTCATCTTCCGCGGATTAAATATAAAATATTATCTTGCAACACGACTTTATGAAAAGAATATTTTTTCCTGACTAAAGATTAACATATTTAGACTATTGAACATTGTACTAAGACACGGTCATTCTGCTATGCATACCAATACCCATAGCAGAATATATCAAGGGAAAGCCGTATCTATAAATATTTTTTGCAAATAAAAATGAGATTTTAGTCTATGAATAACTTAATTATTTAGAATAATGGTGATTTACATAGAATTCCTTCAAAATATTAACTACTAGATCGCCATTTTTTAATCTTAAATTTAATATCCAATTATATCGATGATAAAATTCTTAGATTAGCATTTGAAGTGCAACACCATGCTGTTGCCATAATACCTGACTCGAACTTCTAAAGCCGAGTCTTTTTCTTGGACGATGATTGATACGGTCAGTGATTTTTGAGAGGTATTCATCTGTATACTGATTTAAGTCACTTCCTTTTCTAATGTATTGTCTGACTAAGCCATTGGTATTTTCATTTGTGCCTCGCTGCGAAGCACTATAAGGATCTGCGAAATACCAATCTATTTCTAATGCTTGAGCTGCATATTCATGCAGACTGAACTCCTTACCATTATCTGCGGTAATCGTTTTGAGCTGATCTTTGATCGGCTCAAGTATACTGATTGTTGTTTGGCAAACTTCCTCTGCTTTGCGTGACCTACACTTCTTCAACCACAAATAACCTGTCTTGCGATCTACAATCGTGACCAATGATTGCTGATGATTCTTACCCACAATCGTATCTATCTCTAGATCACCAAAACGATGACGCTGTTCAATCTCAATCGGTCTATCATGAATACTTTTACGATTAGCCAGCTGACCACGAGTTTCAGGAGAGCCGTATTTCCTCTTTCTTTGATTTCTAAAACATAGATGATGAAAGAGAGTACCGTCCTTATTTTTATCCTGTCGTATTAAACGATAAATTGAATGCAGGCTGACTGAAACAAGAGAAGCAATTTGTTCAGGACTCCATCGAAGTTCAAGATAAAAGATGACATGTGACCATATTTCATCAGGGATTCTTTTCGGATTGGAGCAATGGCGTCTTAAAGCGATTTGATTAGCATGTTTAGCGAAGTAACCGTTTCTCGCTCGATTACGATTAATTTCTCTAGAAATAGTTGAAGGTGAACGATTGAGTTTCCAAGCAATGTAACGTTTAGAAAATCCTTCACGTAACAATGTAGAAATCTGATATCTTTCTTCTTGGGTAAGATGAGTATAGTCCATGATACAACTTTGACTTTGGTCGGTCGGAAGCAAAAGGCTAGCTTATCTTGCTTCTTTCCAATAATTTAATCTCTGTTGCACTTCATTTGAGAATCTAAGATTCATTTTATCCAATTTCAATATTTATCTCAAAAAATACTATTATCACTTTAACCTACAGATCATTTATGAATTAGATCAACATGTCATAAACTCAATGAAATATATGCTTTAAGTAATTAAAACTGAATAATATGAAGTTGGAATGAAGGTCAAATATAACTGTTTTACTAATTAAAGTTATAAGTGGTTTCATGAACTAAGAATAGCCGATAAAAGTGTAGCAAGTTGCTACACTCCTAAATAATATCCTTTCCGAAAATTTCATTTAGACGATCCTTGATGTCTTCCACAAATTTACTATCAGTTTTCAATTTATTTTTCATTTTTCTCTTAAAGTCACTTAAGCTCATTCCAACTTCAGCAAAATCCATTTGAAATAATGAATCATTGATAACAACGTTTGCTTGAGAGTCTGTGAGGCAACCTACGGTCTTAAACCACTTTTCAAGCTGTAAATAATTTGCATCATCATTAAAAATATACCATGAACGTACAGTGGTATCGAATTTTGCACCTAGATCTTTTACCTCAGCATTATCTTCAAATGGAACATCTAAGTAGATCTTTAATTTTTCGGCCTTTTTATTTTCAATTATAGGCTTCTCAAAACCACGATGATGTAGTTTAAATTTTACGCCTACAATAGGGCGTCCTTTTTTAATTGTTTCATATTCTAACTGTAGATCGGTGTTTTCATTAATTTCAGCTACAATTTTATCTAATACATAACGTCGAAAATCGACCCAACGGTCATATTTAGTTTCATTTATATCAATTAGAGCTTTGAGATTCTCTAATAATAATGGGACTTCGTAGATTTCTTGGGTCTTAAATTTGAATTCGTTTTTTATGAAATAGGTATAAAGACTCATACTTGCAACTGAATCTAGAGCAAATAAATGTTTTAGTTGGTATGTCGTAAAATTACCACCAGCTAATTGAGTAAAGTAAGGTAATACTTCACTGGTAAATCTGATTTGAAGTGCATTCTTTGAATCATCTTCCCATCTTAACTCACGGATAATAGGGACAACCGAGTGAACTCTTTTTGTTTTTTTCTTTATATCATCTACAGGTTCTTCAATTACAAAGTGCGCCACACGGGATGAAAGTTCTTTGTAAATTCGATCAATGGCTACATTAATTGAATTTCGCTTACTTAATCCCAGTAATTCAGCTAAATCATCTTTATACAGATAGATGTATGTTTGTTCACTAATCTCTTTATCGATATGATTCTTCTCTCCGTAATTGGCAACAGCCATCGCATATAAAAGTGCTTTATATTCATTCGCTGACAATTCAATAGGTCGTATTAAACGATTGCTAGTACTTACAACCCCATTGTGACGAATATTACCTATGCAGTACGGGATTGAATCCAGCTCTTCTTTGTTATGGCTTAGTTCTGACATAAAGAGTATTAACTATTTTAAGTGTACTTAAGTTGATTATGCATGTTATATAAAAAAGTGGAAAAAGATTCAACACTTTCACCTAAAAAACCTAAGGTGGAATACTTGTCACCAGATTTAGGTAAAAATTAATTAGAGTGGAAACCTATTTTTTAAATTCCACCTTAAGATGACAAATACTCCACTTTTAGATGTTTTTGATTCTTTATAGAAATACGGATTGATGAATAAACACCCATAATGGATTTTAAATAATCAATTAACTTATTTCGATATGACAAGTTTTCCACCTTTAAAAAACGCGGATCACTGAAAAAAAATATTGAGTTTAGTTATAAGAACAAAATATCTGCATTCTAGGGTGAGTGCGTGAAATTCTTTCCACTCTTAGATCAATGAATATATAAAAAAGTGGTCTAGTAAAAAAAGCATTGCAATTTTATCCACAATAATATTTTTGTAAGTGATTTTGTTTCCACTCTTCCACAAAAAATCAATAAGTTATCAACATCATAAATAATTGTTTTATTTATATTTTAAATGATAATACATATATTTTATAATTAACAGTGAAAAACATTCCACCATAGTGACAAATACTCCACTTTTAAGTGACATTTACTCCACTTTACAGTGACAGGCATTCCACTTTTAAGTGATCTTCTTTCCACTTATAGAAGACAACTCTTCCACTTTAAGATGACAAACCCTCCACCTTAAAGTTTATATATTATTGTTTTTAAATGAAAAATATTAACTTAATTATTAATTAACTTAATTATTAATTACTATTAATTATTAATTAAGCTAGCTATATAAAACTTTAAAATTAAAATTGCTTTAGCGTTATACAAATGACTGTTTTAAATTTAAAAGGTGTAGTAACTTAGCCCAAAGTTATTTATATTAATAGTAATTGTAAATATAGAATGATTTGACAAGTATGTCTGCAAAAATTATTGCTGTTGCGAATCACAAGGGTGGTTGTGGTAAAACAACAACAGTTGTTCATTTAGCCTCTGAGCTAGCAAACTTAGGAAATAAAGTGCTTGTGATTGATTTAGATCCTCAAGCAAATGCTAGCTTGCATATTGGTTTAAAACATCCAAGTGAAGTTGGAGTAACAACCGCTGAGTTATTAGTAGGTGATGTCTCATTACTTACCGACGCTTTAGAAGAAGATACTAATTTTGATAATGTTTCACTAATTTATGGTTCTCTCAATTTAGGAAAAACTGAGGACCAATTAAAAGAAGATGCGCCAAGACCATCAGAAGAACTCACTATAAAATTAGAACTATTAAAAGATCTTTATGATTTTATTTTAATTGACTGCCCTCCAAGTTTAAAACTATTAACTAGTAATGCTTTAGCATCTTCAACACATGTAATCATACCGATTGAATCTGGCTCACAATATGGTCTATATGGTGTTACAGACTTACTTAATCATTTGGAAAAAATAAAGCGAATCAATCCGGAACTACAATTATTAGGTGCATTACTTATTAAGCACGATGAGAGACAAAATGTTTGTAAACTCATTCGTGATGAAGCATTTAAGGAAGTTGGCTATATTATGGAAACGACTATTCCACAAAGTACAAAAGTAAATCAAGCAGCGATTATGCAGCAGTCTTTACTTAAGCTAGACAAAAGTGGAAAGGTTCGAAAGGCTTTTGAAAGTTTAGCTAAAGAAGTTTTGGCTAAAGTTAACTGATTGAGAATTTTATGGCAACTGCAAAAGAACTTTTAGCTCAAAAGCTGAAACAAAATACTCAAAAGCATCAATTAGCTCAAAAAGATAATATTAAGGAATTAAAGGAATTTAGACGAAATGTCCCTATTGAAGACATTTCACGTAGTCCTTATCAACCGCGTAGAAAATTTGATGAGCAGGAAATTAAAGAACTCGCTGAATCAATAGATGAAGTTGGTTTGTTGCAACCCATCACTGTTCGTAAACTTGAAAATTTAAAATTTGAGTTGATTGCAGGTGAACGTCGATTACGTGCGCATGAAATTCTAAAAAAATCAACCATTGAGGCCATTATCATTGATGCGAATGATGAAGAAGCTTCACTACTTACGCTAGCTGAAAATTTAAAACGCCAGGATTTATCAGACTTCGAAATCTATATTGGTCTAGTAGGCTTGGATGAAAATTTAAAGAAAAATAAACAACGTTTAGCGAAGTCTTTAGGCTTAAATCGCGAAGACATGTATAAATATCTATCTTTTGAGAAGTTGCCTAAAGCTATCTTGAATGATTTAGTAAATGAGCCACAATTATTAGGTCGAACTGCGGCAACAGCTTTTAAAAAATTTCTTGCAGATCACGAAGAAATAAAACAACATGCTGAAAAAGCCTTGTTAACTGTTTGGACAAAAGTAAAGAATGGCCAACTTGAGCAAACTAAGGCTGTGGCACAAGCTACAAAATATCTAGTTCAAGATAATAACGATTCTCCATCAACATCCCTTGTAAAAAAAATTGAATATGCTGGGAAAGTTGCTGGGAATATTAAATTTAATGATAAGTTATTAAAGGTTTCTTTAAAAATTTCTCATTTTGATGATGCTAGCTTAGAAAAATTAGAAACCCTGTTGAAAGAGTTGGTGGAAAAAAATCAAGAAGTGTAGCAAGTTGCTACACTTCTTTTCTTTAAAATATGTCTGAAAGTATAATCTTGGTGAGACCTAGTAATAAAATTAACCTTTTTAAAAACAATTTCTATAAAATACATTTGTAAAACTTAGAATCTATTGATATTTGCTGTTTAAAAAAACACTGAGAAAGTAAAATTCAATTGCCAAACAAAATTCACTTCTCGCTATGCCTCGAACAATGCTAATGCACTAACAATGGTCTAAGTCTTTAAATTATTACCTCATGATGTAGATTCAGAATGGGTTTGTATTGATGCCACTCATGGACTAGCGCATTTAAATCCGGCAGGAATGAAAGAATAAGCTATTTCTAAAAGCATTTATTAGGGGGTATTGACACTTTTAGCTTAAAAAAATAGCGAAGTAGTAAAATCAAATCACCAAACCCAATTTTACTATTCGCTATGCCTCGTACCATGCTGACAGATCAACACTGGCAAAAGTTGAAAGTTATTCTGCGTAATTTATCTATTCACCACAACTCAAATTTACGCAATTTTATTGAAGCTATTCTCTATAGAATTAGAACAGGCTGTCCGTGGCGAGATATTCCTTCTTGTTTTGGTCATTCAAACTCTATTTTCAAACGGTTTAATCGTTGGTCAAGCAGTGGTAAGTTACTTAAATTATTCAAATTACTAGCCTCATGCCCCGATATGGAATGGATTTTTATTGATGGCTCTCATGTACGTGCTCATCAACATTCTGCCGGCATAGCGAATCAATCTATTTCTAAAAGTGTAGGAGGAAACTCCTCAAAAATACATTTGATTGTTGATGCACATGGCAATCCTATTGATTTCATGATTACCGATGGAACCACACATGATGTTAAAGTTGCACCTGATTTAATATCAACATTAGATTTAAAAGAGACAAATGTGGTATGCGCAGATAAAGGCTATGATTCAGAACTACTGCGTGAACAGATCAGGAAAACAAAGACTAAAGCTAATATACCAAGGAAAACGAATAGCCAATCGAACAATGACTATATGGACTGGTATCTATTTGAAAAGCAAGTCAAGCTGCTGCATATGTAGGTTTGGTTCCAGTACATAAGTTGTCTGGCAGTTCAGTCAACAAGCAAAGTCACTTATCAAAAGCAGGTGACAGTAAAATACGCACAGTATTGTATATGTCAGCATTAACAGCGATTAAATATAATCCACACATTGAAGCTTTATATCAACGATTATTAAGCCGGGGTATAAATAAAATGTGTGCTTTAGGTGCTGCAATGTGCAAGCTTATACATCTGAGTTATGGTGTTTTAAAACATCAGACTGCCTATCAAAGAGATTATTTATTGGCCGAATAATCTCAAAACCTCATTGACTACCAAGACTGTATCTCAGGTCAGTGACTTTACGTATATTCAAACTTATTCAGGCTGGATTTATACCGCATTTGTTATTGATGTGTTTTCACGAGCAATTGTTGGATGGAAAGTATCTACACGGATGAATACAGATATGGTGCTCGATGCATTAGAGCAATGCATTGCACGATCGAGGCATGCCAAAGAATGTGATTCATCATTCCGATAGAGGTGTTCAATATCTTTCTATTCGCTATACCAATCGTTTAGAAGCAGCAAATTTACAAGCATCAGTCGGTACAACTGTTGATTCATACGATAATGCAGTGACTGAAAGCTTCTTTCATACATTAAAAGGGCATGTAATCTATGGCAGTATGTTCGCCACTCGAAAAGAAGCGAATGCTGTCTTGTTTGACTATATCGAGATTTATTACAATCGGGTCAGAAGGCATTCCGCAAACGGCTAGTTAAGCCCAGAAACCTTTAAACAGAAATATTTTAAAAGTTTAGAGGGGCTGGTTGCCCACAATACTGTCTAG
Source organism: Acinetobacter amyesii (assembly GCF_023499985.1). NCBI lineage: Bacteria > Pseudomonadati > Pseudomonadota > Gammaproteobacteria > Moraxellales > Moraxellaceae > Acinetobacter > Acinetobacter amyesii. Next base: position 112,405 of record NZ_JAMCOU010000038.1, read on the forward strand.
GATCAATTTGCAAATGAGCTAATAAGAAATCAAGAGAAATTGATGCAAAAGAAGTTATAGTACAGGGCTACCATATCGATGAAAATTATGTGGATGCTGATGTTTGGCATTATGTGAAATAATTAAAATTTTCTAAATTTAACATAATACAACTTGATGTTTTTTCCACAATTTTATTGGTTATGCCAGTTAGTTTTTCTTTTAATCATTTTATAATTTTAAAGGAAAATTAGGGCAAATGCCTAACGAATGAAGGGTTAAGACTTTAATTAGAAAATTTGAGGGAAATTATGGGCGCATTAACAGGATTTAAAGTTCTTGACTTAAGTCGAATTTTGGCAGGGCCTTGGTGTAGCCAAATATTAGCAGATTTGGGTGCAGAGGTTATCAAAGTTGAGAAGCCATTTCATGGAGATGATACTCGTATTTGGGGACCTCCTTTTTTAAAAAGTGATCATGGTAATGAAACAGGCGAGTCTGCTTATTATTTATCTACAAATCGTGGAAAGTATTCTGTAGCTATTGATATGGCTTCAGCAGAAGGCCAGGCACTTATTAAACGAATGGTCGTAGACAGTGATGTTCTTATTGAAAACTATAAAGCTGGTTCATTGAAAAAATATGGCTTAGATTATGAAAGTCTTAGTAAATTAAATCCTAAGTTGGTCTATTGCTCAATAACAGGCTTTGGGCAAACAGGCCCGCGAGCTGCTGAGCCGGGATATGATTTTATTATACAAGGTATGGGCGGAATGATGAGTGTCACGGGTGAGCGTGATGATCTCCCTGGAGGTGGACCACAGAAGGCAGGGTTGGCATTTGCAGATTTAACTACAGGATTATATTCAGCAATTGCCATTCAGGCAGCTTTACTCTCACGAGTAAGTACTGGTGAAGGTCAACATATAGATATGGCTCTTCTCGACACTCAGGTTGCTTCACTTTCGGTATTGGCAATGAATTATTTAACGTCAGACAAAGTACCTGGACGTTTAGGCAATGCGCACGCCAATATTGTGCCATACCAAGTCTTTAGAGCGAAAGAAGGTGAGTTTATTATTGCTTGTGGTAATGACCAACAGTTCCAGATGTTATGTGAATGTATTGGTTTGCCAGAGCTTTCTGAAAATCCAAAATTTTCAAAAAATAAGGGTCGTGTAACATATCGTGAAGAAGTCACTGAGTTATTACAACAGCATTTTATGGCTCAGCCTGCAAAATATTGGGTCGAGCGGATTCATGCGGTTAAGGTTCCTGTAGGTATGATTAATGATTTACAACAAACATTAGAAGAAGAACAGGTTATATCGCGCGAAATGGTTATAAAAATGGAACATCCATTACGTTCAGATTATATTTCTATTGGTTCACCGATTAAACTTTCTAAAACGCCAGTACAATATGTTAAAACTCCCCCTTATTTAGGGGAGGATACAGACAAAATTTTAAACCGATTTATTTCTGAAACTGAGCTAGCGATTCTAAGAGATAAAAAAATTATTCAGTAAAATTAAAATAAGAGGTACTTTTGTGCCTCTTTAATTTTTAGATTTAATCGTAGAAAATAGCAAATTCTTCAACTGGGACACGAGGTGTTTGCAGCTGATTGACCACTTCAGACTCATCTGCATAACCTAGAGAAATCGCACAAACCAGTTCTTCATCGTCTGGAATATCCAAAACCTCTGCAACCACCTGATGAAAAGGATTCCATGCGGCTTGCGGACAACTGTCAATGCCGCGGGCTTTGGCAGCAATCATGACATTTTGGATCATCATTGCAATATCCATTTTTGAACCTGTTTCTAAGATCGTATTGGCGGTAAAGAATAAACCCACAGGTGCATCGAACAGCTGATAATTGCGTAAAAGCTGCTGTTGCATTTTATCTTGTTCACCTTTTTGAATACCCAATAAACCGTACAAGCCCCAACCATTTTCACGGCGGCGCTCAATAAATGGCGAAGTCCATTTTATCGGATAATATTTAAAGCTTTCTTGATACAAATCAGCTTTTTCTGGATGGGTGAAAATTTCGGTTTGTGCTGCACAAACCTTCTGTATCAAGGCTTCTCGTTTTTGTCCAGTGACCACATAAACTTTCCACGGCTGAATATTATTGCCTGATGGAGCACGACTAGACACCGTTAAAATGTCTTTGATCGTTTGTGTTTCAATTGGAGTCGTTTTAAAAGCACGTACCGAATGTCTTGAATTAATGACTTGATCGACCAATGTATGTTGCTGCATATAAATTCCCTTTAAGATTGATATTGTGATTTTAGTTAAACACCCAATTTTTTAGTTCAGAGCATGATAGTTCGCTAGATATAAAAAATAATTTTAATTCACGTCAGTACCTAGTTGTTTAAGATCGATCTGTTTAAGACCTACATTTAACTTATTGAGTAAATGAATTAAGCTGGCTAAATCATCCAAAGCAAAGCCAGACATCGCTTGATGATAGAAATGAAAAAAATGCTCCTGAAGGTCTAGCCAGTTTTGTTGCCCTAATGGTGTGAGTGCTACATTTTTAGCCCGTTTATCTTCATCGGAGGTAACACGCTGCACACTGCCTTCACGTTCTAAACGCTTTAAAACATTGTCTAAACTTTGTCGGCTAATCCCTAAGTATTCGGTTAAATCGGAAAATGACATACCTGCATCATTGAGTTGTGGACGCGAAAGTGCACCCATTACTGCCCAATGGACAGGGGAAATACCGAGTTCATTTAAACATTGGCGATCTAGACTATTACCTACCTGAAATAACCGAAAAAACAGCCGATTATGAATCATATATAAAGATTGATCGTAAATTCCAAGTTTTGAATCTGACATAGTTATTAAGCACATTTTCTAATGATATTTGCAGCTAGTATATCGGCTTAGAATATTAGTACAGCTATTTTTGAGAAAAATTCGCTGACCTTTTTTCTAAAAACGCCTGTATACCTTCAGTAGCATCATCGCTTTGAGTGCACTCCACAAAGAGTTCTGCTTCCAATTCCAACCCTTGATGGATATTTAAATCGGTTGCAGATTGAACGGCTTGCATTATTTGATGAATCGCAGCTGGAAATTGTATTGCCAATGCATCTAGATATTCTTTTGCGCTTGCAATCGGATCTTGCATTTCAATAATTTGATTCACTAAGCCGATATTATAAGCTTCTTCCGCAGAAACAATTTTGCCGCTGACAACCATTTCAAGTGCTTTTGATACACCAATTAAACGTGGTAAACGTTGTGTTCCGCCATAGCCAGGAATCAAACCGAGTTTTATTTCAGGAAGTCCAAGACCGGCCGTAGGGCTACATATTCGAAATGTACATGCCAAAGCCAATTCAAGTCCACCACCTAAAGCCATGCTATGAATACTGGCCAGTGTCGGAAATTTTAATTCATTTATCTGTTGGAATAAGGCCTGACCGATTTGTATTTTATGCAAATGTTCTACAGGAGTCTTATTCAGTAATTCTGTAATATCTGCACCTGCGCAAAAGGCTTTGCCTTCACCGACAAAAATGGCTGCACGCAGATTCAGTTCTGAAATTTCAGAGACAATTTCTTGCAATTTTTCAATCATTTCTGAATTTAGTGCATTTCGAGCTTTAGGTCGATTCAATCGGATAATCGCAATATTATTTTCATAGTGAAGTTCAACAGGCATGTTCTATTTCCTTAGTAAATTAGACTTATGAAAAGCATATGTTGAATCAAGTATATGTCAACATATAAATATAAATAAAATTAACAACCACTATATATTAGTGTTTTAAACTTAAATATATGTAATGGTATTGACATAAAAATTATATTTATTAATCTGAATTGGATGTTTAATAAACATGTTCGGTTTTTTGATTTCTGTTAGAAATCTCCAGAATGCAATCGGATGCGTATGGCTGACAGAATGCTTAAAACAGTAGTGAACTAAAACAACAATAACAATCAAGGAGTTGATTGATGAGTCAAGTCGATATCCAGAGTTTAGCGAGTGAAGCTAAATTCAACGGTTTTCATGCCAAAGTTTTAATGTGGTGCATGCTGATTATCATTATCGATGGATATGATATTTCTGTTGCAGGTGCAGCTTTACCTTCGATTATGGAACAACTGAATGTAAGTGCTTCAACCGCTGGTTTTATGGCAAGTTCAGCACTATTTGGAATGATGATTGGGGCTATATTTTTTGGTGGTCTCGCCGATAAAATTGGTCGCCGTTTAACCATTGCCATTTGTGTATTTTTATTCAGTGCTTTTACTGCGATAGCAGGTTTAACTGATGACCCAGTCACATTCAGTATCGTACGATTTATTGCAGGATTAGGCATTGGCGGTGTAATGCCGAATGTAGTTGCTCAAATGACGGAATATTCACCTAAGAAAGTACGTAATGTCATGACTTCATTAATGTTTTCGGGGTATGCCGTAGGCGGAATTTTAGCGGCAGTTTTGGGTAAACAGTTTATTATGCAATATGGCTGGCAGGTGGTGTTCTATGCTGCAGGTGTACCGATTGTTTTGCTACCTTTTATTTTAAAATCTATGCCTGAATCTGTGGTTTATTTGGTGAAGCATAATAAACAGGCTGAACTGCGTAAGGTTGCCGAGCAAATTGCACCGCAAGCACAATTCCCTGCGGATGCAGTTTTTGTTAATGGTTCACCAAATAATAATTTAAAACCGACAGTAGGGCTGTTATTCAGTGATGGACGAGCTTTTAGTACGCTGATGTTTTGGGTGGCATTTTTTACCTGCCTGTTTATGGTTTATGCATTAAGCACTTGGCTCACTAAGTTAATGGCAATGTCAGGCTATTCATTGGGTTCTGCACTGACTTTTGTGGTCGCATTGAATATTGGCGCAATTATTGGTGCAGTGGGCGGTGGTTGGTTAGCAGATCGCTTCCACATTAAATGGGTATTGGTCATTATGTATGCTATAGGCAGTGCCTTTTTGTATTTAATGACTTTGCCTATGTCGACAACCATGCTGTATTTCATTATTGGGGTTGTAGGTGCTTGTTCAACAGGTGCGCAAATCGTTGCATATTCATACTGCGGTCAATTTTATCCAAACGTCATTCGCTCAACGGGAATCGGTCTGGCATCTGGCGTAGGGCGTTTAGGTGCAATTGGCGCGCCGCTATTAATTGGTTTTATTGTTTCGCTAAATTTACCCATTCAGCAAAACTTCTTTGTGATTGCTTTGGCTGGTTTAATCGGCGCTGTAGCATTATCGCTAATTAATCATAGACGTGCAGATATGGCCCAAGCACAGAGTAAAACCAATTTTAATTTAACAACTGAGGAAGTGTAAATGAAGGCTCTTGTTGCTGTAAAACGTGTGGTTGATGCCAACATTAAAGTTCGCGTTAAGCCGGACAACAGTGGTGTTGACTTAACGAACGTTAAAATGTCAATTAACCCATTCTGTGAAATCGCAGTGGAAGAAGCGGTTCGTTTAAAAGAAAAAGGAACTGTTTCAGAAATCGTTGGTGTTTCTATTGGTCCTAAAGAAGCTCAAGAACAAATCCGTTCTTCTATGGCGCTTGGTGCAGACCGCGGTATCCTTGTTGAAGCTGACGACAGCCAGTTAGGTGCACTTGAAGTTGCAAAAATCCTAAAAGGTATTGTAGACGCTGAACAACCTCAATTGATCCTTCTTGGTAAACAAGCAATTGATGACGACTCTAACCAAGTTGGTCAGATGCTTGGCGCGCTTTTAGGTGCTGGCCAAGGTACTTTCGCTTCAGAAGTTAAAGTTGAAGGCGACAAAGTACAAGTGACTCGTGAAATCGACGGTGGTTTACAAACTGTTGAACTTGCACTTCCTGCAATCATCACAACTGACTTACGTTTGAATGAGCCACGTTATGCTGCTCTTCCAAACATCATGAAAGCGCGTAAAAAGCCGCTTGATACTAAGTCACCTGCTGATTATGGCGTTTCACCTGCAACTAAGCTTAAAACTGTTAAAGTTGAAGCTCCTGCAGAACGTAAAGCGGGCGTACAAGTGAAGTCTGTAGACGAGCT
>NZ_JAMCOU010000020.1:0-363 GCF_023499985.1 Acinetobacter amyesii
ACTACCAAATACATGCTCAACCCCAATTCTTCTTTTGTTGATTTCTTGATTATAGATTTTTAGTTCAGGATCCAATTTACAGCGCTTTTTTGCTTTTAATGGCAACAAGCTATTTGGATACACTGCGTAAATCCCTTGATAGCCTTTATCTGCAAGGATAAAGGCACCTGCCGGAATCTGATGTAAGTTTCGTTTGAAGAGTTCGAAATCATGTACAGCACCACGATCAGTGCATAAACTCAGAATTTGCTGAGTTCTATAATGAATGATGGCCTGGACTTTGAAAGTATGTGCCTTCTTTTTGCCACTATAGCTTTTCTTCTGTTTTTTTAGGTCTTTGTATTGGAATTTCTGTGGCATCAA
>NZ_JAMCOU010000019.1:0-456 GCF_023499985.1 Acinetobacter amyesii
AGAATTTGCTGAGTTCTATAATGAATGATGGCCTGGACTTTGAAAGTATGTGCCTTCTTTTTGCCACTATAGCTTTTCTTCTGTTTTTTTAGGTCTTTGTATTGGAATTTCTGTGGCATCAACAATCACCACGTTCCAGTCGATGCCTTCNCCCTCAGGCAAATGCTTCGGTAAATTAAATAAATTGGACTTGATCAGGCAGTCCTCTACATGACGGACAATTCTTGAAGCAGTCGGCTCTGACACACCATAACTTGTTGCAACATGGAACAAGGTTCGGTATTCGCGCCAATAACTTAAGCACAGAAGGATTTGATCTTCTATGCTCAATTTAGTTGGTCTACCTTTAGCAGGAACATGCATTTTCAGTTGTTCAACCATTAAATCAAAGGTTGACCATGATATGCCGGTGTATCGCTTAAANTGTGTTTCAGAAAGCTTCTTTGAATCGATATA
>NZ_JAMCOU010000018.1:0-44162 GCF_023499985.1 Acinetobacter amyesii
GTTTCAGAAAGCTTCTTTGAATCGATATATTTCATCCGCAGATTATGCATGAATATTTAAAATTCTTCGGTACAAATAATCAGCAAGAGACTGTTCGTTTTTTGATTTATGAAAGAGGCTTAATAAAAAAGTACTTTTACAGCATTCACATGCATTCTCTGCTGAATTTAGTGCGCATTAAACCCAATCATCAACATATATTTTTTCAAATCAATCAAAGACAAAACTAAATATTCTCAATATGATAAAAAAATGCGTCAATTAAAGTTGAAGAATATGAATAGCAAGACAACAAGACAGATACTCGTCACAGGCGCGACAGGCTATATTGCCAGTTGGGTCATTAAAAACTTACTTGAATTAGGTCATACAGTGCATGCCACAGTTCGAGATCTGAATAAAACATCAGGATTTGCACATCTCGAAAAAATTGCAGCTAAAACAACTGGCGCTTTAAAACTGTTTCAAGCCAATTTATTGGATGAGGGTGCATTTGATTCAGCCATGCAAGGTTGTGACATTGTGATCCATATGGCATCCCCTTTTGTTGTGACCAACTATAAAGACGCAATAAAAGACATTATTGAGCCGGCTATTTTAGGCACTGAAAATGTACTCAACAGTGTCAATAAAACAGAATCTGTACAACGTGTTGTCGTGACTTCAAGCATCGCATCAACCTATGGTGATGCTATTGATATTCTACAGACCGAGCATAATGAATTTGATGAATCGCATTGGAACACTTCTAGCTCTGAGACGCATCAGCCTTATCCGTATTCAAAAGTTATGGCAGAGCGAAAAGCATGGGATATGCAAAAAGCACAACAACGCTGGGATTTGGTTTGTGTAAATCCAGCCTTAGTGATGGGCCCTTCATTAACAGCATCGACTCAGTCTGGCAGTGTTGAGGTTTTACAGCAGTTTGCCAACGGTATGACTTTGGCGGGTGTTCCACCAATGTGGAATGGAATTGTCGATGTCCGTGATGTCGCCGATGCGCACGTACAAGCAGCATTAAACCCTAAAGCATCAGGTCGTTATATCATTAGCGGTGGTACTTTAAGTTTATTAGAAATGGGGAAAATATTACGCTCGCATTTTGGTAATAAATTTCCTTTTCCACGCAATACCTTACCGAAGTTTGCCTTTAAAGCATTTGGCCCTCTTGCGGGTTTCCCACGTAAATTTGTTGAACTCAATATGGGCTACCCAATTTACTTTAATGCAGATAAGAGCAAGAAAGAATTAGGGATCGAATACCGCAATATTCAAAACAGTGTGGTTGAGCATTTCCAACAACTCCTCGATGACGGTGTGGTGAAGCAATATATTCCGTAAATCATTCATTTGCAAAAAAGCCACCTTGAATAGGTGGCTTTTTATATTAAAAAAACTAATCTAACTTAGAAATCAAAAGTCACGCCGACTTTATAGGTACGTGGACCACCCACTAAGGCATAACCTGAGTTGAATGTACCTTCCCAATATTTCTCATCAGTCACGTTATCAACATTGGCTAAGAATGTAGTATTTACACCACCCAAATTGGTTTTATAACGCGCACCTAGATCTAAAATTGTGTAGTCTGGTAGTTTAAGACTATTAGTTTCATTTAAATATTGTTCACTCACATAATTTGCACGCGCATTCACATTTAAACCATCTACATAAGGTACCGCATAATCTAAGCCAAGCGTTGCGGTAAAGTCAGGAATACCATATACCGTATTGCCTTGATTAGTTACACCATTTTTCACCGCTGCTTTGGTATATTCAGCATCGATATAAGCCAAACTACCCATCAGATTTAGACCTGTATAAATCTCTCCTGAAAATGCCCATTCCACGCCATGTGAACGTGTTTCTGCATCATCTGTGGTAATTTGATTGATTGTACTATTGGGTTGACCATCAGAATATGAAGATACCATGGTCGATGGTTTTTCAATTTGATAAAGGGCAAATGTATTCAACCAAGAACCTACTTGATATTTTGCACCCAATTCATATTGTTTGGTTTGGAATGGCGCAAAGGTGACATTATTGTTGGCATCTGCAACGTTATTCACCGTTACCCCTTCAGAAAGTCCCTCTACATAGTTTGCATAAATAGAAAGATTCTCACCAAAAGGTTTAACCACGACACCTAAGCTTGGCGAAATTTTATCATCTTGATAGCCAGTCTTTCTTTGTAAATTCTTGGTATCGATATCCTGATAGCGTGCACCAACAATCAGCTGCAATTTATCATTTAACATCGAAATCTGATCAGACACCGTATAGCTGACATATTTATTGTCTAAGTTTGGTTGAACCACAGGATAAGCTGAAGGCATACCGATAGTGGTGTTAGGATCATATAAATTGGTTGACTCAATATTCTCTTGCGTCGCTTTCACATGCTGATCTGTTTCTTTGGTCAAGTAGTCAGCTCTTACATTTAAGGCATGTTTTACAGCACCTGTATTAAACTTATATTGGAAACCTGTATTGGCTGATGTAATCGACTCAGATGACCCTGTACGATAGTACTGTGAAGTAGCATGACCATCAGCTTGCCCTACGATAAGACGCGTACCAAAAATGTGTCCGCTATAGGCCTTTTCAATATGCCCTACACCTGCATACACATTTAAATCAGGTGTAAATGCATATTCACCACTTAATCCTACAAACTCACTATCTGTATGACCTTCTAAATTACTAAAATAATTGGTATCGCCTTTAGGCGCATCAAGTACGCCATTATAGATATGACCATGTGCGTCTTTCACGCCGAACGCGACCATTGCAGGTGACCCACCATTACGATCATCACGTACCGCATAGGCATCAAAATTAAGTTTTAACTTATCCGTTGTATAGTCTGCAGCAATTGCACCTGATGCATGTTTATCTTCCATGCCTTCAATAATGTGCTCACCTTGACCATAAGCACCATTCACACGTAGACCAAATTCTTTTTCAGCACCAAAACGTCGCGAAACGTCAAAACCTGATTGGTAAAAACCACCTTCTTCCATTGAAGCTGAAACTTGAGTTTTTTCTTTATCTGCACGCTTAGTTTTAGCGATGACCACACCACCGACCCCACCAGCAGGCGACATACCTGCAACCAAGGCATTCGGGCCTTTTAAAACCGTTACCGAATCTAGAAATTCAGTCGGTACGCGTCCATAAGGCGCCATACCGTATATACCATTGAGTGCAATGTCATCGTGATTGATGTCAAAGCCACGAATATTAAAGTTTTCGTTTATATGACCTTGGTTGGTGGTAATACGGATACTCGCATCATTTTTTAAAACTTCACCAACTGTCCTAGCCTGCTGTTCTTCAATTAACTTTTCACTATATGCAGCAACGCTAAAAGGCGTATCAACAATTTTTTTATTTCCCAGTGCACCAAGGTCTGTCTGCGCTTTCAATTTTCCATTTGCAAGCTGCTTTTCGGCTGGCACTTCAACTTCAATTGTTTCAAGCACGGTTCGCTCTGCTGCATTTACTACTGCAGATGTACCCACCCCTAAGATCGCGATTGAAATCGCACGGACTAAATGAGTTTTTGGAAAATTGATCATTGTTGAACGCTTAATTTATTTGAATAAGAATCATTATTATATTTATAATAATTCTTAACTGCATTATAAATCCCGATGATTATACTTTTTTAATGAAAAATATAAATATTCATTTTTTATAAATTGTAGATAATACAAATGTAAATAATTGTTTTTTATTGCTTTTATAAAAAAATAAATACAATCTGTGTATGTTCAATTAAAGCTCTTAGGCAAATAAATGATTAATTAATATACAAATAGTTTGAATTTTTACATGCTTTATTGCCTTTGAATAGATAAATCCTTTTACATCCAAAAATTATTCAAAAGTTAATAACGCATTTTAGTTAGTGCCTGTTAGCCAAATTTAAGTCCCTTTTTTAAATTAAAAAAAAAGCGACTCAAAAGAGCCGCTTTTTTCTAACCGAAGTTAAACTCAAATTATTGAGCTTGACCAGGTTGAGCCACTACAGTACGGCTACCAGAAATCGTAGCGAATACGCGACGGTTCATAGCACGGCCTTCTTTAGTGTTGTTGTCAGCGATCGGTTGATCCCACGCGAAACCTTGAGTAGATAAACGAGCTGGGTCAACGTTGTATTCGTTAACAAGTGAAGATTTAACAGAGTTAGCACGAGCTAGTGATAAACGTTCGTTTAGAGCACGTGGACCAGTGTTGTCTGTGTGACCTTCGATTTTAGCTGTAGCATTAGGGTATTCGCCCAATTTTTCAGCTACTTTAGCGATTTCAGGTTTGTATTGATCTTTGATGTTTGATTTGTTTGTATCAAAGAACACACGAAGTTCCATGTTAAGATCTTCAGTCAACTCTTGAGGAGCTGGAGCAACTGGAGCAACTGGAGCTACAGGAGCAACTTCAACTACAGGAGCAGCAGGTTTCAAGTGACCGCCAAGAACTACGTTAAGACCAGCTAAAGCTGTGTAGTTCCAGAAATCTTCATCGATGTTGTAAGTAGCACGAGCTTCAGTACGTAGAGATAAAGCATCGTTTAAGCGCCAGAAAGCACCTAGACCAGCATTACCTAAAGTACCTTCTTCAGTAGTACCACGATCAGGACCATTAATACCACGTGCTGCAGCATCATCAAATTTGTATTTGTAGTGACCAGCACCTAATAATACATATGGCTTAACTTTGCTGTCATAGTTTTTAGTGATCAAATCAGAAGTAGCATAAAAGTTACCGTTAATTTGAGTTTGCTTGTATTCGCCTTGATCAACGTCTACATCACCTTTAACTTGGTTGTATTCAGCTTCGAAACCTAACCATGGAGTTAATTCAACACCAAGAGCTGCACCAACAAACAAGTCGTCTTGTAGCTCAGGGCTATCAGTTAAGTTGCCACGGCTGTTGTTGTGTTGAGAATCTTGGAAAGTGTAACCAAGCATTAATGGAGTAACAGTTACGCCTGCGTTTGCAGCTGCTAAAGGAGCAGCTACGAGCATTGCTAATGCAATACGACTCATTTTCATGGATTTATCCTCCAGAGATAACAATTGTTGTTCAAGCTCAAGCCGAAAAATTGGCTATCCTGAGATAGGCTTTCTTATACCCCAGTTTTTTTTTTAAGCTATTCACGCTGAATCATACAAACACTTTTTTCTTTTTCCAAGTGCTTGATTAATCTAATCAAGTAAATTATTGACAAAATTACTTACAATTTCCGTTGTAATTCGGTAAATTTTTACTCAATTTTGAGCAGTGAATCGCCTATTGTCACTTGCTATTTTCATTTTAACAGCTTTATCTAAAATTGAGTAATAAAATTCTATACTCAAAATTAATATCGCCATTAAAAACACATATAACATTAGACATATAAAAATAATATTAAATTTTGGATTAAATCAATGCTTTACAATAAAGAAACCGGCTTTACGTTATTTGAACTTTTGGTCTCAATTGCGATTATGGTCATTATCGTGACGATAGCTTTACCACATTTCAACAATTTAATGGCGCAGCGAGAAGCGAATAACATCAAATCGACTATTCAAAATCACAATGCATTCGCACGAGCTCAGGCCACAATTTATCACTCCAATATTGTGATTTGTCCTAGTCTTGACTTTAAACTTTGCCAACCTAACAACTGGAACAGTGGACTGATCATATTTATTGACAGTAATAAAAACCGTCAAGTCGATGCAAATGAAAAAATATTACGACAAGACAAACTCAATTTAAAATATGGCGATCTCTCTTGGCGTGGGACTCTACACATTCCAAGTCTCACCTTTCAAGCCAGCTCCGGTTTACCCAATGGTTCAAATGGTAGTTTCTACTACTGTTCGAAATCAACGCTTCAACCGATCCGAGCAGTCTTAAGTCGAATGGGACATTTACGATTTGAAAACCCAATCAGTTGCTAATTTGAGAACCGGTGAGTCCAAAGCAGCCTTTTAAATTTGCTTTATTCCTGTTCAATTTTACTTATACTGCTGACGTATTCAAAAATTAATGTATAAGAAAATGGAGACATGTAATGACTGATATCGTCATCGTGAATGGTGCCCGTACAGCAATGGGTGGTTTTCAAGGGAGTTTAGCCGCTGTCACTGCACCAGAATTAGGCGCAGTTACGATTAAAGCAGCCATCGAACGCGCGGGTATACAACCGACAGATGTTGAAGAAGTCATTATGGGCTGTGTGCTTCCGGCTGGTCTGAAACAAGGTCCTGCCCGTCAAGCGATGCGTAAAGCCGGTCTTCCAGATTCAACTGGTGCCGTAACCATCAACAAGCTGTGTGGTTCAGGTATGAAGGCCGTGATGCAAGCGGCAGATATGATTAAGGCAGGTTCGGCTCAAGTCGTGGTTGCAGGTGGTATGGAGTCAATGACCAATGCCCCTTATGTTTTAACCAAAGCACGAGCTGGCTACCGTATGGGCCACGGTGACGTTAAAGATCATATGTTCTTAGATGGTTTAGAAGATGCAGAAACGGGCCGACTCATGGGTTCTTTTGCGCAGGATATGGCAAACACAAAAGGCTATACACGTGAACAAATGGATGACTTCGCCATTCGCTCGCTTAAACGTGCGCAAACTGCAATTACTGAGGGTTATTTTGCTGACGAAATCGTGCCTGTCACTGTTTCGAGTCGTAAAGGCGATGTGATTATCGATAAAGACGAACAGCCTTTTAACGCTAATATCGAAAAAATTCCAACGCTGCGCCCTGCTTTTGCTAAAGATGGAACGATTACCGCTGCCAATGCCAGTTCTATTTCTGATGGCGCATCTGCTTTAGTTTTAACATCAGCAGATCAAGCTTCAGCAAAAGGTTTAAATCCGCTCGCAAAAATTGTGGCTTATGCATCAAATTCACAGCATCCTTCAGAATTTACCATTGCACCTGTAGGCGCAATTCAAAAAGTTCTAGATAAATCGGGTTGGAATGTTGCTGATGTCGATTTATGGGAAATTAATGAAGCTTTTGCCATGGTCACGATGTGCCCTATTGATGAATTTAAATTAGATGCTGAAAAAGTAAATATCAACGGGGGTGCTTGTGCGCTTGGACATCCTGTTGGTTCTACAGGTTCACGCATTATCTTAACGCTGATCCATGCATTAAAACGTACAGGCGGTAAACGTGGTATTGCAGCGCTGTGTATTGGCGGTGGTGAAGCGACTGCTGTGGCGATTGAATTGCTTTAATCCTCTGCTGACTCCCTTCACAAAGGCCGATTTAGAGGGAATATTCTTTAATCCTCCCCTAACCCCTCCTTTAATAAAGGAGGGAGACTGAAAATCCCTCTGTAAGAGGGATTTTTTATGCTTACATTTTAGACATAAATTGTTCACATACAGCTCAGCCAAGGCTCTTAAAATAAATGTCGACATAATAAAAATGGATGACCACCATGCAGCTCAATCACTACTTGAATTTTCAAGGCAATACCGAGGCAGCCTTTAATTTTTATCGTTCTGTATTTGGTGGAGAGTTCCTCAATGTGATGCGTTATGGTGATATGCCTGCTGAGGAAGGCATTTCACTATCCGATGCAGATCAGCAAAAGATTATGCATATTTCCCTACCGATCAATGAATTTACCGTGCTGATGGCCTCAGATGTCAACGAACAATTTTGTGCACAAACCAACCAAACCTTTACCGTAGGCAGCAATCATTATATTTCGATTAATTTAGAAAGCAGTGAACAAGCTGAAGCCAAACGATTGTTTGATGCATTGTCCAAAGGAGGCTCTATAGAAATGCCTCTCGAAAAGACCTTCTGGGACGCGCTGTATGGCGCATTTACCGATCAGTTTGGCATTAAATGGATGGTCAATTGCCAGCTTAAAAATGAATAATCACTCATTAAAAGTATTTCGATCAATAAAAAAGCCTCCGAACGGAGGCTTTTTTAATCAATCATGGCACTTAAGCACCTGTTTGATAATGCGCTTGCGGCACTGCAGTTGAAGCTTGATATGGATTGGTAAAATCATCTAAGCCACCAGCAGCTTCAGCAATATCTTTACCTTCTTTCACCACAAAAGTATCGAAACCTGAACGCTTCATGTAGTTCAACACATCTTTGAATACATCACCTGTTGCACGTAGCTCGCCTTGAAAACCTTGGCGACGTAACAATGCAGCAAATGAGTAACCTCGACCATCGTTAAAACCGGCAAATTCGATGAAAATAGCATCTAACTGGTCAAGCGGGAATTCATTGGTTTCAGGTGAAGCATCCACCGTTACGAAAAGTGCTTTTTTACCAGACACATTCGCCAGTTGATCTAACTGCTCAACTGTTAAAACCACGTCACCTTGTGGCAACACACCATCTTCACCAATGACTTGGTAAGTATTGTCTGCAATCGAGCCATCTTTAGAGAGGACTTGTAGTGCTGTATTAAGCATATGCACGCTCCTTAAATGGTTGGATTCCAACACGGCGGTAAGTATCAATAAACTCTTCGCCTTCTGCACGAAGGTCTAGATAAGTATTTAAGATTTCTTCAATGATGTCTGGTACAACTTCGGCTGCAAATGATGGGCCTAAGATGTCACCAATTGATGCATCATGGTCGGCATTACCACCCAAAGTGATTTGATAGAACTCAGCACCCTTTTTATCTACACCTAAAATACCGATATTACCGACATGGTGGTGACCACACGCATTCATACAACCAGAGATGTTTAGATCCAATTTACCTAAATTGTAAATGGTATCTAAGTCATCAAAACGACGTGTAATGGCTTCAGAAATTGGAATCGATTTCGCATTTGCCAATGAACAGAAATCACCACCTGGGCAGCAAATGATGTCGGTTAAGAACCCAATATGCGCACGTGCAAGATTATGTTGATCAAGGATTTTCCATAGATCAAACAAATCTTTTTGCGGTACATCAACAAGCGCAATGTTTTGCTCATGTGTGGTACGGAACTCACCAAAGGTATATTTGTCAGCCAAGTCAGCAATCAGGTTCATTTCTTCAACAGTCATATCGCCCGGTGCAATACCCGCACGTTTCAAAGAAATCGTAACGATGCGGTAACCTTTGACTTTATGTGCATTGGTGTTGATGTTGAACCATTGTTTAAATTTCGGCTCTGCGGCAAATTGCTCTGCGAAATCTTCATCCGCATAATCTTGGTAATCAAATGGTGTGAAGTTCTCATCCATTTTCGCCAAGGTATCAGCATCAATTTTTAAAGTTTTGATGGTATGTGCAAATTCAGCTTCCACTTTCTCTGCAAATACTTCTGGTGTTAATGCTTTCACCAAAATTTTGATACGCGCTTTATATTTGTTATCACGACGACCGTGTAAGTTGTATACACGAAGTACCGCTTCTAAATAAGCAATCAAATCTTCACGTGGCAAGAAGTCACGAATAAAGCTACCAATCACTGGGGTACGGCCTAAACCACCACCAACTTTGATTTTATAGCCAATCTCGCCTGCTTCATTTTTCACGATATACACACCGATATCATGGAAAGACGTTGCCGCACGATCAGTTTCTTCCAGTGCTGAAACTGCAATTTTGAACTTACGTGGCAAGAAAGCGAATTCTGGGTGGAAAGTCGACCATTGACGAATCAATTCACACGTTGGGCGTGGGTCAGCAATTTCACCCGCAACCACACCTGCATATTGGTCAGTGGTTGTGTTACGAATACAGTTACCCGAAGTTTGAATCGCATGCATTTGAACAGATGCGAGCTCTTGTAACATATCAGGCACATTTTCTAGTGCAGGCCAGTTAAACTGAATGTTTTGACGAGTAGATACGTGCGCATAACCACGGTCATAGTCCTGAGCCAATGACGCAATTTTACGTAATTGTTTAGAATTCATCAGGCCATAAGGTACTGCAATACGTAGCATCGGTGCATAACGTTGTACATAAAGGCCGTTTTGAAGACGCAGTGGACGGTATTCATCTTCCGTCAATTTACCTGCTAAATAACGTTCCGTTTGATCACGGAACTGTGCAACACGTTCATTAACCAGTTGCTGGTCAAAATCAGTATATAAATACATGGCGTACAGCTAGTAATTTCTATTATAACAATGCACAGCATAACGAGATTTTATCTATCAAGAAAATGCGTTTTTTACATATTTAATAGCGATTTTATTGATAAGACTGTCGCAATTTCACTGATATAGCGGATTTCGGTCCTTTACTTTTTATTTATTAATATATTGAATTATTTTTCTATTACTTAGCATAAATTTACATAAAGAATTTCAGCCAATAAAAAGCCCGATAAATCGGGCTTTTTATTTAGCGATGTAAAATCACTTATTTTTTATCTGGTAAAGCATACGCAACAAGGTAATCACCAAGTTTTGTACCAAATGAACCATGACCACCAGCCATGATCACAACATATTGTTTACCATTTGCTTCATAAGTCATTGGAGTCGCTTGACCACCTGCTGGTAGACGACCTTCCCACAAAGTATCACCATTCGTTACATTGATTGCACGGATATAGTTATCTTGTGTTGCGCCTACAAACATGACATTACCAGCAGTCGAGATTGATCCACCAAGACCCGGTACACCAATTTTCACAGCAGGTAATTGGAACAATTTCGGTAAACTATCACGAATTGTACCTATACGTTTTTTCCAGACCACTTCATGTGTATTTAAATCTACACCTGCAGTAAAGCCCCATGAAGGTTGTTTACAAGGTAAGCCAAGTGGTGACAAGAAGGCTTTGATTTCCACACCATAAGGTACGCCATACATCGGTTGCACGCCTTGTTCAGTACCCGCACCTTTCGCAGTTTGCTCACGGTTTGGATCTGTAGGAATCAACTTAGTGACAAATGGCAAGCCAATTGGGTTCATCACAGCAACTTGACGGTCTTGGTTCACCGACATACCACCCCATTCGAATACCCCAAGGTTACCTGGGAATACCAATGTGCCATTTTCAGAAGGTGGTGTATAAATACCGTCGTAGTTTAATGATTTGAAATACACACGACACATCAACTGGTCAAACATAGTGGCACCCCACATTTGTTTATCAGTCAATTTATCTTTTGGTGCTAAATCAAAATCAGAGAACGGTTGAGTTGCAGAATAATGCTCACCTTTAGTTTGTGGACCACGTTTTACAGTTTGTGGAACCGCTTTTTCGGTGATTGGCACAATCGCTTTACCAGTACGACGGTCAAGGACGAATGCATTACCTGTTTTGGTTAAGACATAAATCGCAGGAACAGTATTACCCGATTTATCTTTGATATCTGCCAATGAAGGTTGTGATGGTACATCCATATCCCACAAATCATGATGTGTGGTTTGGAAGTTCCAAATCAATTTACCAGTCGATGCATTGATCGCAAGCATTGAGTTTGCATAGCGTTCATCTAATGGCGTACGGTGACCACCAAAAATGTCTGGTGTGCCTACACCTGTTGGCACATAAACGATGTCAAGTTTTTCGTCATATGCTAAAGGTGCCCATGCATTCGGTGAGGCTACAGAGTATTTTTGACCTTCGCCTGGCATGGCATTTGGATCTTCCGCCCCTGTATCAAAGATCCACAATAATTCACCGGTATTGACATCATAACCACGGATGACACCAGATGGCTCTTTAGTCGAGAAGTTATCGGTAGTTGAACCGCCTATCACAATGGTTGTGCCAGTAACCACTGGAGGTGAAGTTGGGATATAACCGCCCGGATACGGATAAGGCATATCTTTTTGTAGATCGACTTCGCCGTTATGACCAAAATCACTACATGCTTTACCTGTGTCAGCATTGACTGCAACCAAACGACCATCATTTACAGGCAAGATAACTTTGCGCGGACATTCAGTTGAAGTCGAGCGTTTGTTCTCTAAGCTTTTTGCAAACTGAGTGGTATTTGCTGCGTCAAAATAAGACACACCACGACATGTTAAATGTTGATAGGTATTGTCCGCTTTAAGTTTTGGATCGAATGCCCATTTTTGTTTACCTGTCGCAGGATCAAGTGCAATTAAACGTTGGTGAGTTGTACACATAAACATGTCATTGCCGACTTTAATCGGAGTGACTTGGTTTGTGGTTTCACCTGAGTCATTTTCTGTTGGTAACTCACCTGTACGGAAAGTCCATGCTACTTCTAAATCTTTAACGTTGTCGCTATTGATTTGGGTGAGTGGAGAATAACGTACACCACCTTGTGTACGACCATAGGCAGGCCAATCTTCAGGAGCAATACCCTCAATCGCTTTGGCTGTTTGAGGTTGTGCATTTTTAATTTCACCGTGAATTTCTTGCGGATCATTAAAAATTGAATAGATCATCACGATAATCGCAATCACCAGTGTGCCTGATAATGTAATTTTCGCAGTTTTGCCATTTTCCATACCGCGTGTCACGGCAGGAATCAGTAACCAAAGGCCCAATAAGCCTAAAATATCAAAACGCGGTGCAAGTGCCCAAAAGTCAGACCCTGCCTCCCAAAGTCCCCAAATCACTGTACCCAGCATCAACGCTGCATAAATGTATAAAGAACTGTTTTGAATTTTTCTTAAGTATATTGCTGAAGCCAGCATTAACAGGCCGGCGATAATGTAGTACCAAGAACCGCCAAGGACTGCCAGCCAGATACCACCAATCAATAGAACCAAGGCGAAAATTGCCATCACAACGACGGTAAATGTTCGCATCCCAGTTCCGGTAGATGGGTTGCTCATGTTGACCACCTCTATTGTCGAATGTTGTATTTGGTGCGTGAAACACATTCAACACACCACCGTTTTTATGTCGCAAAGAGAAGTTGTTACAAAAACAATTCAAGAGGAAATATCGTAATTTTTCTCAGAATTACCGAATTGCTTTTATAAGAACTCTAATTTGACATCAATTAAAATGCTGTTTGAAATTTGATACCGCCGACCCACGCATTCTCACCATTTTTGTAAGCACCGACGTGACGGATATATTGAATATTTGGACGAATAGTCAGCCAGTTTGCTGCATGAATACCGTAGTAAATTTCTGCGTCATACTCTTCACTTTGTAGACCGCGTGCATCAACGCTGTTATTGGCAATATTGGCATCATTCACATCATCATTAATGCTGATACGACCTAAACCAATCGCAATTTCATCCTGAGGACGTGCATCGAATGCACCTTTGTAGACCAAGCCAATGTTTTGCATATCACTCACATTGTTGGTGTCTGAGTCATGCACGGTGACATTCACAAAACCGCTTAAGCCACGTGAAGCATCGTCTTTGTGTGCTGTCAGTTGTTGTTTCGCCACAATCCAACCACCTTGATGGTGATCTTTTTCATTTACTGGGCTATCAATGACATCGGCATCAGCGGTACTGTAGTAGTAACCTGCACGGTATTCACCCGGTAGCTTTTGTATCCCCACTTTTGGAGTCCACACCACTTCAGCAGGAATAATCGCACCTTTAGAACCATCAGTACTCAAGTTCCAACCTTTACCACGTTTTAGATTTTCAGGGTTGTATTCATAACCCCCGACTTGTGCATAGAGTTCAGGCTGAATGTTATATTTCACGCGAGCAGCCCATTGGCTGACTGGCCAGTTGTACCATTGGTCACCGACCCAGTTACCCACTTGTGAACCACAAAGTGCTAAGTTTTGAAAGTCACAGTCAAAGCTGTTGAAATCTTCACCTTCACCAAAACGACCGACTTTAATATCTAATTTTTGGTCTAAGAATTTTTTCTTGATCCAAAAATCAGTCAAACGCCAAGTTTGACCACGACCCCACACTTCTTGTGTTGCACTTAAATGACCATTTAATGCATCTGAAGTTTGAGACAATGAACGACCATTACGTTCAGTGATATTGATTTGCGCTTCGGTATCTTTCCAACCCGCAATTTTTTCTAAATCGAGATGTGCCCCGATCGCGAATTGGTCCGCATATTCAGTGCCATGACTTGAAGCATGCTTTGCATCTAACAAAGTAGCTAATTCGCCACCATAACTAAAACTAAAATCGTAACCTTTCTGTTGAAGCGCTGTTCGTTGACCGTTCCAATCACCGAACATCCATGGGCTTTCAGAACTGAAAGCATCTGCAGCAGTTGCCGCTTGGGTTGCTGAACCCGCAAGCATTATTCCGAGGCTAAGATATAAAGATCCAAGTTTACTCACAGCTATTTTCATTTGGAGACCTATATACCAATTGTGTTAATAGTTCACATAATACTCTCACATTTGTATAATTTATTTATTTTTTTGTTAACAACACTCAATATTTATATAGATATTTATCTAATTAAGAGATTTTAAAGGTTTTATTGTTTAACTTATCACCTTTTTTTATACCATTCATAACCAATTATCCGCACCTAAAGTTTTACCCACATGGGTATAAATCAATGCTGATCTAGAAAATTTAATCGGACATGCCAGTTGAGTTTGTGTCATTGTGTCGCCTTCTTGTAGCGGAACTTCAACACACCAATGTCGCTCTTGGGCCAATTGTGAATTTAGAGCTTCGTCCAAACTTAAAACTGGTTCCACACAGACATCTTGAGAGGCAAAAATCTTTTTCCACTCAGCCCATGTTTTGGTTAGTATTTTTCGGGCAATTGCATGCTTAATTTCAGTCTGGTCTTGCGGATCAAATGACATGCCTTGCGTTGCTAAAGCGGGTAAATCTAGAATTTGCGCCAATCCATGTAAAAACTGTGGCTCCAAACCACCTATAGACAGATAGCGACCATCTTGGGTTCGATAATAGTCATAGAAACTTCCGCCATTCAGATGTGCCGTCTCTGCCGCGGTTACCGCATTGGCAGCCAATACGCCAGTTGCAGCCATATTGTTCAATGCGACAGCGCAATCGGTCATGGAAATATCAATATATTGTCCTAAGCCGCTCCGGTAACGCTCAATCACCGCAGCTAAGATGCCAGTAATCGCATGCATTGATCCGCCTGCCACATCGGCAATTTGAATCCCCATCGGTGGCGGGCCACTATCTTGGCGTCCGCTATGACCTGAAATGCCTGATAAAGCCAAGTAATTGATGTCATGCCCTGCACGGTCTTTGTAATGTCCGGTTTGACCATAACCCGTAATCGAGCAGTAAATAAGTCGCGGATTAATTTCGGCCAAATCTGCATAATCCAAACCCAAGCGTTGCATGACACCTGGACGAAATTGTTCTACCACAATATCAAAATCTGAAATTTTGGCTTTGATCAATTCAATACTTTTCGGATCTTTTAAATCTAATGCGATGGATTGTTTATTGCGATTTAAATAACTATGCGCTGTGGCTTGCCCATTGGCATAAGGTGGCATCAAACGAACCAGATCGGGACGCGTCGGTGACTCAATATGCACAACTTCCGCACCCATGTCAGCCAAATACAAGGTCGCAAATGGCCCTGGGAGTAATGTCGAAAAGTCGAGTACTTTCAATCCTTTTAAAGCAGCTTCCATGGATATTTTTCTCTAATTGTGTAGATTTTTTATCCATGGTAGAAATATAAAATGATTAAAACAATGTCATGTTCAGCCATTTACCTTGATAGTTTCGGCAATTTACCATGTAAAAATGGCAAAACCGCTGTTGTAAATTGCCATGATTTCTTTTTTTAGCGTCATTTAGGTCAAACATTTGTGAACATTAAAGAGACTGAAGGATTAAACATGAGTCGTGATACGATCAGTATCCATTTCGTCAACGCAGCCTTAACTGGTGTGAAACGTCTCGGCATGGATGTCGAAACTTTATTGTCTCATGTTGGCATTGAGGCTGAACTTCTACGCCAACCCAAAGCCCGTATTTCACCTGAACAATACACACGTTTTATTAAAATGTTGTGGATGGTGACTCAAGACGAACATGTCGGTTTTGATATTCAACCGCGCCGCTTGGGTACTTTTGCCATTATGTGCCAATTGATTATTCATGCAAAAACCCTCGGTGATGCACTCGAATTGTCTTCGCAGTTCTACAAACTGTTTGGCGATGAATGGTCGGTGACACTAGAACGTGATAAGCACGAAGCACGTTTAGTTCCTCAAATTCCAAAATCTATGGACCCAGACCATTTCATTACAGAAAGTATGCTGATGATTTGGCATGGTCTCGCTTCTTGGTTGATTGAACGTCGTCTGCCTTTAGAGCGTGTTCACTTCGGTTATGAACGTCCTGAACATGCTGACGAATATGATGCCTTGTTTTTTGCACCTGTCATGCAGTTTGATACACCACGAACTGAAATTACATTTGCAGCGGATTATTTAGATTTACCCATTCGTCAAAACGAAGAAACGCTTGAAGAATTCTTAAAAGCGGCTCCTGCACAGTTATTGGTTAAATTTAAAAATACCAATTCATTAACATCTCGTATCCGTGATGTGCTGAAGAGTCAAATTGGCGAAGAAATGCCAACCTTGAACGATGTTGCTTCAATGCTGTATCTATCTCCGCAAACACTACGTCGTCGTTTAGCCGCTGAAGGTAAGAGCTACCAAGGTGTAAAAGATGCTTTACGTCGAGATGCTGCAATTCACTTATTGCTTAACCCAGACTTAACGCTTGAAGATGTTGCACAGCAAGTCGGCTTTAGTGAAACAAGTACTTTCCACCGTGCATTTAAAAAGTGGACCGGTGTAACACCAGGCCTATATCGCCAATTACATGGTTATCACTAAGCAACATTCAAAAATAGCATTCTCTAAAACCTGATCTCGATCAGGTTTTTTTATTTCGGAAAATCTGCACGTTGTTTTTGACAAAGCAATGGATCGACGGGCGTGATCACGCGTTTACCATCCTGTATCCGATACATTTCTGCCTTGGTCACATGATCATTTCGATCATACTCACAGGCTAAACCGCCCGTCCCCTCATCTGAGGGATGAATGCGATAGATCATATAAATATAAAAACCGATCATGCATACAAAACCTAAGCAGCCTACTAGTACTAGCCAAGCTAGACCTTTCAACACTCGCTTCACATTTTTATGCATAAGCAGATCTTCAATATGTACTGAATCGATAGCAACTGATCTTAACCGATCCTCGCTTTCAATGTGCAGGTTGATTTTTATCTTATTCAGCAGCAAGCGTTGACCAAAAATATCAAACGACTCGCCCGTTCTCATCATTGCACTAGGTTGATTAATCCGTACACTCAAAAAACCAATAAAAATTTATAGATCATAGGGACAGGATTATGAGCGAGGCTTACATCATTGATGCCATTCGCACACCGCGCGGCAAAGGAAAAAAAGACGGTTCACTATATGCCGTTAAACCGATTAGCCTACTGACCGGTTTATTGAACGAATTACAAAACCGACATCAATTTGACACCGCTGCAGTTGACGACATTGTACTGGGCTGTGTAACCCCCATTGGTGACCAAGGCGCAGACATTGCCAAAACCGCAGCCATTGCAGCAGGTTGGGACAATGATGTGGCAGGCGTTCAAATCAACCGTTTTTGTGCATCAGGTTTAGAAGCCGTCAATATGGCAGCGCAAAAAGTCCGCTCTGGCTGGGAAGACCTTGTAGTGGCTGGCGGTGTTGAGTCGATGTCTCGTGTGCCAATGGGCTCAGATGGCGGCCCTTGGGCGCTCGACCCTGAAACCAATATGGCCTGTGATTTTATACCACAAGGCATTGGGGCAGATTTAATTGCCACCATTGACGGTTATAGCCGAGCAGATGTGGATGCCTTTGCAGCCAACTCTCAGCAAAAAGCCGCAGCAGCCCAAGCCAAGGGTTATTTTGACAAATCTGTCGTTCCAGTTAAAGACAAAGCAGGCGTCACTGTTTTAGCCAAAGATGAATTTATTAAACCAACGACCACAGCAGAAGGCTTGGGCAAGCTCAACCCAAGTTTTGCCATGATGGGGCAAATGGGCTTTGATGCCATTGCCTTGCAAAAATATCCTGAAGTCGGCGCAGTCAACCATGTACACCATGCGGGGAACTCATCGGGCATCGTTGATGGTGCTGCCGTAGTATTGCTTGCCTCTGAAAAAGCGATCAAAGAACAAGCCCTAAAACCGCGTGCCAAAGTGCTTGCCACTGCATTGGTGGGTGCAGACCCAACCATTATGCTGACTGGCCCTGCACCTGCTGCGCGTAAAGCCTTAGCCAAAGCTGGCCTAACCATTGATGATATTGACCTATTTGAAGTGAATGAAGCTTTTGCAGCTGTGGTGATGCGTTTTATCACCGAACTCAAGGTGGACCCTGCCAAAGTCAATGTGAATGGCGGCGCAATTGCATTAGGACATCCGCTGGGTGCAACAGGCGCCATGATTTTAGGCACCCTGATGGATGAACTAGAACGCCAAGGTAAAAAACGCGGCTTAGCAACACTTTGCGTGGGTGGCGGTATGGGCATCGCAACGATTATTGAGTTGGTATAAGGAGAGTAAAAATGAGCGCAATTCAATTTGAAAAAAATGCCGACAATATCGTCATTTTAACTTTAGATTCTCCAAACCAATCTGCCAACACCATGAATGCAGACTTCCGCACGGCACTGGCTGAAACGGTAGACAAACTGCAAGCAGATGAAAATATTGCAGGGATTATTTTTCGTTCCGCAAAAAAAACCTTCTTTGCCGGCGGCGACTTAGACGAACTGATTCAAGCTACACCTGAGCATGCGACAGAATTCTTCAATATGATTGAAGAGATGAAAGCCAAACTGCGTTATATCGAAACCCGTGGCATTCCTGTTGTAGCAGCCTTAAATGGTACAGCGCTTGGCGGTGGCTGGGAGTTAGCTCTTGGCTGTCATTATCGAATCGCCCTTAATGATGCTAAAGCGAAATTTGGCTTACCTGAAGTAACTTTAGGTTTACTGCCGGGTGGTGGCGGTATTGTTCGTATGGTACGTTTATTGGGTCTGCAAAATGCATTTCCGCTCTTGATGGAAGGCAAACAAATTGGTGTCGAAAAAGCCAAATCATTGGGGCTGATTCAAGACACTGCAGATAGCCTTGAAGACTTGATGGAAAAAGCCATTGCGTGGGTGAAAGCCAATCCAAAATCACAACAACCCTATGATGTAAAAGGCTATAAAATTCCGGGTGGCTCGCCATCAACTCCAGCGGTGGCACAAATGCTTGCCATTGCCCCTGCTATGCTGCGTGATAAAACCAAGGGCTGTTACCCTGCGCCTGAAGCCATAATGTCAGCAGCGGTTGAAGGTGCTCAAGTCGATGTCGATACGGCGCTCACCATTGAATCACGTTACTTTACTTACCTTGCAACCGGTCAAATTTCTAAAAATATGATCGGCACCTTTTGGCATGGTCTCAACGCTATTAAGTCTGGTGCAAGCCGTCCAAAAGACGTTGCGAAATGGCAAGCCAACAAAGTCGGCATTTTGGGTGCAGGCATGATGGGTGCAGGCATTGCTTATGCCACAGCATCAAAAAGCATTGCAGTTGTACTCAAAGATGTTTCTGTAGAAGCTGCTGAAAAAGGCAAAGCCTATAGCCAAAAACTGCTGGATAAAAAAGTATCTCAAGGCCGTTTAAGCGCAGAAAAGCGTGATCAAGTTTTAGGACTGATTCATGCCACAGCAGATGCTGCCGACCTGCAAGGCTGTGACTTAATCATTGAAGCGGTATTTGAAAATGTCGAACTCAAAGCCAAAGTGACACAAGAAGCAGAAGCCTATCTGGCAGAGAGTGGTATTTTTGCGTCCAATACTTCTACATTGCCGATTTCAGGCTTGGCCAATGCATCTCAAGATCAAGCAAAATTTATCGGGCTGCATTTCTTTAGCCCTGTCGACAAAATGCAATTGGTCGAAATCATTAAAGGCAAAAATACATCAGCTGAAACCTTAGCCAAAGCCTATGACTATGTGCAGCAAATTGGTAAAACGCCAATTGTAGTCAATGACAGCCGTGGCTTCTTTACCAGCCGTGTCTTTGGCACCTTTGTGCAAGAAGGTTTACGTCTATTGGCTGAAGGCGTGCACCCTGCCCGCGTTGAAATGGCTGCGCTGAAAGCCGGCATGCCTGTAGGTCCATTGGCCATACAAGATGAAGTGTCTTTAACACTCTCTGAGCATGTTGCGGCCGAGACACGTAAAGCCTTGCAAGCCGAAGGCAAAGACCTACCACGTTCAGGTGCGGATGAGGTGATTCAGACAATGATTCATGAGTTCGGACGTAAAGGTAAAGCTGCCGGCGCAGGTTTTTATGAATATCCTGAAGGCGGTAAAAAGCACCTTTGGGATGGCTTGAGCAAATGGCAGAAAGATAATGCTATTTCTGAACAGGAAATGATTGACCGCTTCCTGTTTGTACAGTCGCTCGATACGCTGCGCTGCCTAGAAGAAGGCGTACTTGAATCAACAGTAGATGGTAATGTCGGATCAATCTTCGGGATTGGTTTTGCCCCTTGGACAGGTGGTGCACTTCAATTTTTAAATCAATATGGTTTGGAAAAAGCGTTACTTCGTGCCAATACACTAGAAGCAAAATATGGCGAACGCTTCAAAGCACCGCAATTGCTGAAAGACAAAGTGGCAAAAGCTGAGCAGATTTAATTATTCATTTTGAGCATGCAAATTTTGCTGTTCAATCACATCAAAAGGAGCTTCGGCTCCTTTTTATTTTCCTTCTCAGTCGCGTGTTTGCAAACAAGTCTAGAATTTACGCGAACTCTCATCTGTTTTATGTTATAAAGTAACAAGTTTTTTGATTTCTTTTTATCCGATTGAGTAGCTTGTTATGACTGATCATACTTCTCCTGAAAAATCACCGTGGGGCTGGAAGGCACTGATTATCTTCTGTATTTTAGGTGCGCTATTCATGGGTATTTTCTGGCTTGCTGTGACCAATGAACCAGACTATATGCCTAGCCAACAGAAAAAAGACAATACTCAACAGCATGCATTTAAAAATGCCCCTGTGATGTCAGAAGAAGCGTTGAAAAAGGCGCAAGCTGATCAAGCAGCTCGTGAAGCTTCTGCGCCGACTGCAGCAGATATGCATATGACTGAAGAACAACATGCACATATGGATGACATGAGCCCTGAACCTACTGCATCGAATGATCATAGTCACTAAGCTTTGACCTCATCTATATAAAAAAAACGCTTAAAATATTAAGCGTTTTTTATTTATAGATGTCCAATTTTACGTATTTAAGCCAAAGCCATGTACATATCTTGATGCGGAATACCACAATCTAAATATTCATCACCTTCAACAACAAAACCTAAAGCTGCATAAAACGGTATAGCATGCACTTGTGATGATAGTTTTAAATATTCACGTTGCCCTAATTTCGCTTGTTCGATGATAGCTTGCATCAAGATTTTACCAATACCCTGACCGCGATGAGCCTTTAAAACAGCAACACGACCTATACTGTTATTTTTCAACAAACGTGCAGTTGCAATAGCTTTCATCCCATCATGAACAATAAAATGCAGTGAAATCGCATCTTCTGCATCCCATTCATCTTCGGGCGATATCTGCTGTTCTAAAATAAAGACCTGTTCACGTATCGGCCGAGCTGCAGATGCCAGTTGCTCCCACGGACCAAATTGAATATTTAACTGCTGCATCCCTTCATCCTTTAGCATTTACAGCCAATATCTTGCTGGTCCCATTGATCATTCAATAATAATTCTAACGAATGCTTTTGAATGCCATACATGTCTTTTAAAGCTTGGATCTGCGCCAATACCGCTTGATCAGGTTCGACATAGTCTGCACGTTTGGTTGCCAAGATCATTTTATTTTTACTGGTATGTTCAAGTGCCACAAATTCAAAGACTTTGGTTTCATAACCATATGCTTTCAATAAAAGTGCACGAATCGTGTCAGTAAGCATCTCTGCTTGCTGGCCTGCATGAATACCAAATTGCAACATCGGTGCAAGTACTTGCGGCGCTTTCAATTGCGGACGCAGTTCTTTATGACAACACGGCGCGCACATGATCATTTGCGCATTTAATCGAATACCGGTATGAATCGCAAAGTCCGTTGCCACATCACAGGCGTGCAGCGCAATCATGACATCTAAGCGCTCAGGCGCATAGGTACGAACATCGCCTTGGAAAAAATCCAGTTGGCTGAAATTCGACTGCTGAGCAACGCTTTGGCAAAATTCCACCATTTTTGGATTCAGCTCAACCCCAGTCACTTTAGGCACTTGCTGGTGTTTTGCTAAATAATCATATAATGCAAAAGTTAGATATCCCTTGCCTGAACCAAAATCTACAACATGTAGAGATTGATCAGTCTCTTTAATCTGACTTAAAGCGCCTGAAAAAATTTCTACAAATTTATTAATTTGTTTCCATTTACGCGCCATGCTCGGAATAATTTGTGCTTTGGCATCCGTAATACCGAGTGGCTGTAAGAAATAACTGTCTTGATCGACATAGCGATGTTTTGCTCGATCATGCCCTTGCTGCTCCGTAGGATTTTTCCCTAAGGCTGGCTGCTTTTTGCTGATGCTTAGCATGGCTTTCTTTTTATTTTTCTTAAGCTGAATTTCTTCATCTAAGGTCATCAGGTTGGCTTGCTTACAACAACTCAATAAACTTTCGACTTGTTGATATGCAGCTGCCATTGGATAGTTTTTGGTGATGTCTTGGGTTTTATAACGATATAAACAGCTAAGAAATGACTCACCTTGCAGCGAAATGACTCGTAAGGTCATTTTTTCTAATTGGTCTAATTCACCTTTATACTGACTCAAGATCATGCGATCAAAACGCTGTGTTTCAATGGCTTGCTGAAAGGCTGCTAAAAATTGCTGCTCTTGCGTAGAGGAAGAAGCCAATGATGACATAATATAAACCTAGATAAATTTGCAAAACAATTTTAAATCTTCTTACACCAAAAGCAAAATTGAATTACTATACATGTGTATATTTAAATTATTATAAAAGATACGTTATGAATCCTCCCCATCTTTTAGCTTATGACCCAGCTGAAGAAAGACTGAATTTCTATACCCATGCTTTCGGTGCAGCGTTGTCGGCCATCGCAGGTATCCTACTGATTTTAAAAGGATCATATCTTCCAACTGGACAATGGCTTGCACTTTGGGTGTATGCATTCAGTATGCTGTTATTGTTTTCAGCGTCGAGTCTATATCACTTCGCAGAATCTCCTGAGCGCCGTGGTTGGTACAAAAAACTCGACCATACCGCAATCTATTATTTAATTGCAGGCACTTATACCCCGTTTCTGGCAATCGCATTGCCTACCGCAAAAGCGCATTATTTACTCATTGCACTGTGGGTCATTGCTGCAATTGGAACACTATTCAAATTAATTTTCATTCATCGTTTTCAAAAGATTTCGTTGATTGCCTATTTGGTGATGGGATGGCTTGCAGTACTGGTAATGGATGATATGCAACGCTTTTTATCTGATCAAGCTTTAACCTACCTGATCATTGGCGGGCTATCTTATACAATCGGTGCATTGTTTTATGCCTTAAAAAAGGTAAGATATACACACGCTATCTGGCATATTTTTGTATTGATAGGTGCAGGATCACATTTCCTGTCGATTTATCTCTACGTGATATAACCCACTGACACTGCATTCTTTAGTGACCCTAATTCCGCAGTCCGTAAGTTGGTATTTCGTATTTTTTTAAGAAATTACGCCTTTTTTAAAAAGATTACGCTTTTAAAACTAAGTTCAATTATTTTTAGTAAGTGTAAGGTCCACCATGGCGTCTTCAAGTGCTGCTGCCACTGAACAGCAACCAACAAATTCAAAATTCCGCGTACTTACAGCAAGTCTTGTAGGTACCACAATCGAATTCTTCGATTTCTACATCTATGCAACTGCGGCTGTAATTATCTTCCCGCATCTGTTCTTCCCTGCAAGTACAGATCCCACAACCGCAACAATTCAATCTTTAGCAACGTTTGCGATTGCATTTATTGCTCGCCCGATTGGTGCAACATTCTTTGGCCATTTAGGTGACCGTATCGGTCGTAAAGCCACATTAGTTGCCGCTCTCCTCACCATGGGGATTTCTACAGTATGTATCGGCTTGCTTCCAACCTATGCTCAAATTGGTATCGCTGCTCCGCTCATGCTTGCACTTTGTCGCTTAGGTCAAGGTCTTGGTTTAGGTGGTGAATGGTCAGGTGCCGTGCTGCTTGCAACTGAAAATGCGCCAGAAGGCAAACGTGCTTGGTATGGTATGTTCCCTCAATTGGGCGCGCCAATCGGCTTTATTCTTGCAACAGGCTCATTCTTGACCTTAGGTCACTTCATGTCTGAAGCTGAGTTTATGCAATGGGGTTGGCGTATTCCATTCATTGCAAGTGCGCTATTGGTTATTGTCGGTCTGTGGATTCGTTTAAAATTACATGAAACACCAGCGTTCCAAAAAGTTTTGGATAAGCAAAAAGAAGTAAATATTCCGTTCAAAGAAGTGATCACTAAGCACTGGGGGATGTTAATTCTCGGTACGATTGCCGCGATTTGTACATTCGTTGTGTTCTACTTAACCACAGTATTCGCTTTACAATGGGGTACAACCCAGCTTGGTTACACACGTGAAGAATTTTTAAAACTTCAACTGGTTGCCACACTTTGTTTCGCTGCCTTCATTCCACTTTCTGCTGTATTTGCTGAAAAATTTGGTCGTAAAACGACTTCGATTGCGGTATGTGTTGTATCTGCATTGTTTGGCTTAGTCTTCTCAAGCATGCTTGAGTCTGGCAGTACTGCGATGGTGTTCTTATTCCTATGTATCGGTCTTGCGATCATGGGTTTAACCTATGGTCCAATTGGTACGGTATTGTCTGAAATCTTCCCAACGTCTGTACGTTACACAGGTTCAGCTTTAACCTTTAACATGGCTGGTATTTTTGGTGCATCTTTCGCGCCATTGATCGCAACTAAACTTGCAACTGGCTATGGTTTATATGCAGTAGGTTACTACCTAACTGCGGCATCAATCCTTTCATTGATCGCGTTCTTAATGATTCGCGAAACTAAAAATGATGATGTGAATAATCAGGTTTAATCTGCACATAATAAAAAAGCCAGCACCTATTGCTGGCTTTTTTATGTCTCAAATTGAGTCAATGACCTGATTAGCTACTCTATAGTTGACATCATTTCGATTTTATTCATGCATGCAGCTTAGATCCAACTGAGCAATACACATCATCTGTTCCAATACACGGTCATTCACTTAATTTCAAACAGCAAATGAATGGCACGATTCAATTTTATTAACCAAACAAGGCCTGTAGCTCTACATCAAGAAGAACATTCACCAAACCGTTTAGCGATAATGAACGGTAGTTTTTGATTAAATCAACTCGATAATATCAATGGTCGGTGGCACAAGAAAACGGAAAGGTACCCCAACCATGCCCGTACCAACAGTGACAAAGACATCTGCATTGTCATGCTGATATAGCCCTTTTTTATGACCTAAAATCGACACTTTTTTCATTACATAATCGGTCAACCATGGCAATTCCACTTGTCCACCATGGGTATGACCCGACAACATCAATGGTCGTCCCGGAAGTTTAGGTACCATATCGACGGTATCTGGATTATGCGACAAAATGATCCAAGGTTTATCTTGTGGCAATTCTGGCAAATAGCGCATATCGGCTTTACCAGCCCATAAGTCCCCAACGCCTAATAAGCGAAACTCATTAAACTCAACCACTTGCCCTTCGATATCCACCACATGGTTACTTTCTAATGCATGTTTTAACAGCGCTTGAATAGGCGGACCGGGATATTGCTCATCATGATTACCATTCACCGAATAAATCGGAGCAATAATTTTTTTTAGTACGGCCAGCTCTTCAGCCAACTTATTTTCTGGCTCGTAAGTCCAATCGCCTGCAACCACGACCAAATCAGGATTTTGCGCATTGATTTTATCGACGATCATTTTTAACTGACGTTCATGACCCGAAAATAAACCAATATGTAAATCACCAATTAAGGCAATGCGTACAGGCTTTAATAACTGTCGTGTTTCATGCAATTGATATTGACATTTTTTCACCTGAATCATGTGCGGCTCGATAAATCGGGCATAGCACAAAAGCCCCGTAACAGCACCGACAAAAATCGCTTCATGCAGTGAATAATAACCACTCCAGCCTGCATAAAAGCTAAAGAAGAATAAAGGGATAAGTAAATACGAAAGATAGAATGCCAACAAATGTACGAAGGCTTTAAACGGATGAATCGTTTCCGTGCGCGACTGACTTAACCAAGCTTGAGAAATTGCCCAAACGCCCAGCACAGCCAACCCGATATAAAAATACATCACTACGGAATCTAATTCCCACATACATTTGCTCTACAATTTGCCTAACGAGAAAACTCGGTCACTATATTTATCTTTTCACAGCTGACACTTATACTCAAATCAAATTTTTTAGTATGTCTAACAGTATGAACTCAGCTACACCGAAACAGCAAAATTTGCCCTTCATACACAACCACACTAAGGCGGTTTTGCTGAGTTGTAGCCTTGTTTTGACTTTATCTGCATGTAGTACCTTGCCTAAACAGCAAACTCAACCTGTGGAATATGCCTTTAATACTCCCACTGACGATACTAGCCTTGCGAAAATTGTGCTGCCGCTGCGTGAACAAAATCCAAATTTAACTGGTTACCACGTACTTTATGACCCATTAGAAGCCTTAGCGGCTCGAATCGAACTGATCAATAAAGCCGAAAAAAGTTTAGATCTACAATACTATATTTGGGATAACGACAAAATTGGTGCTTTGGCCCTGCATGCCATGATCAAAGCTGCAGATCGTGGGGTGAAAATTCGTTTATTGGTCGATGACAACAATGCAAAAAAGATGGAAGGGATTTATATGGCACTCGACCAGCATGCCAATATTGATGTCAAACTGTATAACCCATACCGCTTCCGACATTTCCGCCCTGTCGATATGGTGCTGGATCTAAAACGCATCAACCGCCGTATGCACAACAAAAGCTTTATTGCAGACAATCAAATCGCATTGATTGGTGGTCGCAATATGAGTAACCAATACTATAACGTCAGTGATAATTATCAATTTTCCGATGTTGACGTCATGCTGGTCGGTGCGGCATCCGATGAAATCATCCATTCTTTTGACGAATATTGGAATGATGATTATGCCTTTCCAGTACGTCAATTGGTCAATCCACGCCACTATAGTTTGCGCTTTGACAGTCTCAAACAACAACTCGATGACTATAACCAAGAAGCCACTGTGGTCAATTATTTGGATTTAGCCAACCGTTCACATGCCTTTGATGACTGGCTCAACAATAAAATCCAATTTGACTGGGTTAAAGCCGAAGTGGTCAAAGATTCCCCAAGCAAAATCAAATCTAAGGCTAAAAAAGAAGAGCATCTCAACTTTCAGCTGCTCAACCGTTTAGATAAACCTGAACAAAGTGTCGATATCGTTTCAGCCTACTTTGTCCCAGAAAAAAAAGGGGCTGAACGCCTAAAAAACCTTCGTGCAGATGGCGTAAAAGTCAGAGTCTTGACCAACTCATTCCAGGCCAATGACGTGCCATTGGTTCATGCTTTTTATAGTAAATATCGCCAAGATCTATTGGAACACGATGTTCAACTCTATGAGTTTCTGTCTAGACCTGATGCAGAAAATCTCAATACAAATACCAAAGAGTTGGCGGAAAAATCTAAAGTTAGTCTAAAAGGTTTAAGCCGTTCAAGCCTACATGCCAAACTGATGGCAATTGATGAAAAACAAGTTTTTATTGGTTCATTTAACTTTGACCCTCGCTCAGCATATTTAAATACTGAAATTGGGGTATTACTGAATAGCCCACGCTTAGCCAAAGCAGTCCACTACACCATGGATGAAAATTTGAGTAAATATGCCTATAAGTTAGTACTCAATGCAGACCAACAGATCAATTGGAAAATTAAGCTGTCAAATGGTCAAACGCGTATTTATCCACGTGAACCGAAAATCAAGTGGTGGCAAAAAGCAGGGGTGAAATTTATCTCTTGGTTGCCGCTCGAAGGCTTTATGTAAGGATTGTGCTGCAAAGGCATCCCCTTGCAGCCTGTATCATTAAATTATTTAGCTTCAACTGGAACTGGCGCTTTAAGAACTTTAGCTTGAAGCTCTGCTAATCCCTGATTCATTTTTTGCTGCACTTCTTGTGTCAGACTGTCAACAGTATGACCTGCCGAATCAATTGCGGGCAATATCATCAGATGCGCTGTGACTTTCGGCATTTCTAAGACATTTTTGACATGTCGATCAAAGCTAATGTCTCCGACATAGGGCGCAATATTATCGAGTTCACCGTCCTGATTCACATAGCAAATTAAGCAAATTTGGACTGGACGTTCGGCTTCA
This sequence comes from Acinetobacter amyesii, assembly GCF_023499985.1. NCBI lineage: Bacteria > Pseudomonadati > Pseudomonadota > Gammaproteobacteria > Moraxellales > Moraxellaceae > Acinetobacter > Acinetobacter amyesii. Next base: position 28,438 of record NZ_JAMCOU010000018.1, read on the forward strand.
ATTGCCGCACCTAAAATACGACCATGAATTTTTTTAATTTTGCTGCCATCTGAAGTGGTGGCTTCTGGAAAAAAGAGTACCGGCGTATCTTGTTTTAAGAAGCCCGTAATTTGTTCTTTAATTTTAATTGAATCGCCAGAGCCACGCTTAATAAATAAGGTGCCACCGCCTTTCGCCAAATTACCCAGCACTGGCCATTTTTCAATTTCAGCTTTCGCCAAAAAGAAAACACGTGCACCAGAACCTAAAACTGCCACATCTAACCATGAAATATGATTACTTACCCAAAGGGCTGGTTGTCGTGGAATTTCACCATGCACTTTGACTTCAAGATTGAATACTTTGCATAACTTGCGACAAAAATACTGCACATAGCGAGTATTTTGCGGGTTATTCGGGTCTTTATACAATTGATGACGATAAACCAAATAAAAACCCTGCGTCACGGCAACAGCTGCTGCACCGACTTTTTTACAATACAAATAAAATTTTGAAAACACATTAATTTGCGGTGTATTGACGATTTGAGGTTGATTCATAAACGGTTCACTAAAAGGACACGGTGCCACAATTTGGCGTAAATTTTCATCATCATATACCGAAGACAGTTTTTTTGCATTGATCATAAAAACCGAAGTCGAAGATAATATTTTCCCATTTTAATCGTTTTTAAAAATCAAATATTATTTTTATATCGGTTTTAAAGGTTAAAATTATGAATCATTCATATTCAGACAATCCCTCTATTTCTTCATGGCAAGCGTTAAAAGCCATTGCTGGTTTTTCATTGATATATGTGAGTGTGCTTTTCTTATTGGCGCTGAGCTTTCGAAGCTTTCTCTAATTGAATAGCACGACATACAGAACTTAGCCATTAATCCCTCACTTAGATTAACCATCGCACTGCATTTTCGCCTAAAATGAATCTTTAAACAGGAGTGTGTGCTGAGTGGAAAATTTAAATCAACATCAAGCGAGCGGTGAACGCGTAATTTTAGTCAGTGTGGCAGTACAAATGCTTGCAGACCTTGATGCCGAAGAATTCCACTTACTTGCTCAATCTGCAGGTGCCAATATTCTGCAACATGTGCATGCTCAGCGTATTAAGCCTGATGCCAAATTATTTATCGGCTCAGGGAAGGCTGAAGAAATTGCAGAAGTGGTTGCAGAGCATGAAGCCGAATTGGTCATCTTTGACCATGCCCTCACTCCTGCCCAAGCACGTAATCTTGAACGCATCATGCGTTGTCGTGTGGTCGATCGTACAGAATTAATTTTAGATATTTTTGCCCAACGCGCACGTACCTATGAAGGTAAATTGCAAGTTGAATTGGCCCAATTACAACATATGGCTTCACGACTGATTCGTAGTCGTGGCGATCTCGATAGCCAAAAAGGTGGGATCGGCCTACGTGGACCGGGTGAAACGCTGCTGGAAACTGACCGTCGGCTACTCAAGCTCCGTATGGGACAACTCAAAGCGAAACTTGAGAAAGTCCGCCAAACACGTATGCAAGGTCGTGTGGCACGTCAAAAAGCTGCTGTTCCAACCGTGTCATTGGTGGGTTATACCAATGCTGGTAAATCGACCTTATTTAATAATTTAGCAAAAAGTGATGTCTATGCAGCAGACCAACTTTTTGCGACACTTGACCCAACTTTACGCCGTCTACATTGGGATGGCATCGGCAACTTAGTTCTCGCAGATACTGTAGGTTTTGTGCGTAATTTATCGCACTCACTGGTCGAGTCGTTTAAAGCCACCTTAGAAGAAACGTTGGAGGCGACCTTATTGTTACATGTCATTGACTCCAGCAGTCCGGACATGATGGAACAAATCGAGGCTGTCGAAAAAGTACTGAAAGAAATTGGTGTCGATGTTCCGATTCTGCGCGTTTATAACAAAATTGATGTCAGTGGCGAAGATCCTAAAATCATCTATGGCAAGCCACATCAGCCGGAACGTGTCTATGTCTCAGCACATAGTGGTAAAGGTCTTCCCTTATTACGCCAAGCGGTTCAAGAATGCTTAATGGGACAGATTCAAAGCTTTGAAGTCCGTCTAAAACCGGCTTATGGCAAATTAAGAACACAACTGTATGCGCTCAATGTGATCCAAAATGAAAGTTATGATGAACAAGGCAACTTAATTTTGCATGTCATCATTGCCCCGCATAAGTTAGAACAACTGATTAAACAGGCGCATTTACCCATCGAAGAAATTTTGGGAACGCGTGCGCAACAATTTCAACGTCCACTTGAAGAATTTGAAATTAAAGACTAAATCGGTTAAAACTTGATTAGTATAATTTTAACGAAAGACAAAAATGGACTGGATCAAGCGCATCGACTGGAAAGCCTGGATAGGCACTATTGCATTAATTATTATTTTCCGTGAAGGCGCGGTCTGGGTCATGAAGCAATTCAATCACCCAGAATTAGGCAATCTAGTCGGTTTGATTGCCCTCTTGATCGTGCTTTCATTTTGGAGAAAATTCAACAAAATTCCAGCCAGTTTGGTCGATACCAATAATAAAATTATGAAAGAAAGTGCCTTTGCCTTCCTACCTATTAGTGCAGGCTCATTGCTAATGATGATGCATTTAGGCGATGAAATTCCGATGTTTTTGATTGTTCTCTTTGTCAGCACCCTCATACCGCTGTGGGTCTACGCAAAAATGTCTAAGAAATGGCTATAGGATAATCAACATGCTTTCAATCATCTCTGGATTCATCATTACCCTGATCGCCTATCTTGTCGCAAAACCTATTAATAAAAAATTACCGCAAATCCCCGTGATTGTGATTGGGATGTTTTTCGTCATTGGTATGCTCTATCTTTTTGGCATTTCCTATGAAAGTTATATGGCACAGGTCAATCCACTGTTCAATAACTTACTCGGCTATGTCACAGTGGCCTTGGCTATTCCTTTAGCAGCGATGCGCTACGATGACTTGCCTTTAAAAGCCGTGGGCGGGATTTTAGTCTTTGCCAGTATCAGTGCCGTTGCCCTCCCTATGGGGCTGGCTTATTTGCTGCATTTGTCAGATCCAACCATTATGGCTTTTGCTACACGGGCAGTGACCACCCCTATTGCCATCAACATTGCAACGCTGCTGCATTCCCCGATTCCTTTGGTAATTTTGATTGTGATTTTATCAGGGGTGATTGGCGCAGCATTTTCACCCATCATACTCAAAAATATTCATGATGAACGTGCATCAGGACTCGCCTTAGGACTTGCTGCACATGCGATTGGCACAGCTCAAGCTTGGCAGCGCGGCAGCATTGCTGGGCGCTATGCGGCATTTGGCATGGCGGTAAATGCAGTATTCACAGCAATCTGGTTGCCAACTTTCATACTCTATCTACAAAATATGTGACTGAGCAATCACTTTTAAATGATTGTTTTGTATAAAAAATAAACTTAATATAAATTCAAGGGTACACCACAACACATTGAACGATGTGCTGTGGATGTTACATTTTTGGTAAAGGCACTTTTGTGCAACATGTCAACTTTCCCGAATAAAATGTAAATATTTACGCTTAGAGTAGTTGCTCTAAGTTCAAATATTACCTAGTATGATCAATAAACCCTCACAAAGTGTATTGATAAAGGATTATTAATATGATCGAAAAAAGTTTGAAATGGGCTGCATTATTCGGTGCTGTAGTTACAAGCTCCGCACTCTATGCTCATGATCTTACAGGGACTTGGCAACAAATTGACGATAAAACTGGTTCGCCTAAAGCACTGATCGAAATTCGAAAAGATGCCAAAGACACCTATACCGGCAAAATTGTGAAAGTGACGCCACGTCCGGGTTATACACCAAAGGAAAAATGTGTGAATTGCCCTGCACCTTATACCAACCAGCCTATTTTAGGGATGGATGTATTTAAGGGGCTGAAACTTGAAAGTGAAAATACCTACTCTCAAGGAAAAATTATTGATCCTTTAGCAGGCAAAATTTACAGCTTAAAAGGCAAAATTTCTGCCAATGGTAAGCGCTTACATTTACGTGGATATCTGGGGATTTCCGCGATTGGTCGTACACAGACATGGATTCGCGTTGAATAAATTTTAAATTTATTCAGTAAATTGATTTGATATAGGTGAACCACCTACAGGGAATATCTGATGAAAAAATTAAAAGTGAGCCTCTTATTCTTAGCTGCTGTAATGAGTGGTTCAGCTTTTGCTCAAGACCTTTCAGGGACTTGGCAACAAATTGATGATAAAACTGGTTCACAAAAAGCCATTATTGAAATCCGTAAAGAAAGTAATGGCACATTCGTGGGTAAAATCATCAAAGTGACGCCGCGTCCGGGCTATACGCCACGTGACACCTGTGTAAACTGCCCTGCACCTTATAAAAACAAACCGATTTTAGGCCTTGATGTGTTAACTGGTTTAAAACATGTTGAAGGGACCAATAATTACGACAAAGGCCGTATTATTGACCCACTTTCTGGCAAAATTTACGACACAAAAGTTCGCTTAAATGCCAGCGGAAAACGTCTCACGCTGCGTGGCTATATGGGTGTTTCAGCACTCGGTCGTAGTCAAACTTGGATTCGCCAAGAATAAGCTCAGTGTTATAAAAACCGCCAACATGGCGGTTTTTTTATGCCTAAGATATTCAAATTATTTTAAAAATAAAGTTGACTATTCTCGTAAACTTTCTAACATACGTGCTCATAAATCACGCTTCTAGGGGAAAAGCGATTATGTTTAAAAAAATATTATTCAGCCTTTGCACATTCGGATTGATGAATGGTGCATTTGCAAATGACATTGCTGGCACGTGGCAACAAATTGACGATAAAACAGGAGCGGCCAAAGCGATTATTTCGATTCACAAAGAATCCAATAATACCTATACCGGTAAAATTATTAAAATTACGCCACGCCCGGGCTATACACCGCAAAAAAACTGCAATAAGTGCCCTGCACCTTATACCAACCAACCGATTCTCGGCATGGAAATTGTTAAAGGTTTAAAGCAAATTAATAATACAAATAATTATGAAAAAGGTCGTATTATCGACCCTCTTTCTGGCAAAGTTTATGATGCTAAAGTGCGCTTAAACAGCACAGGAAAACGTATTTCGATCCGTGCAAGTATTGGCGTTTCAGTCTTAGGTCGTAACCAAACTTGGATTCGTTTAGACTAATCCTCACACCAATAAAAAGCCGCATCAATGCGGCTTTTTTATTTTTAAATACTTACATTACAGGATTATCGACAGCAAACATGTGCTGATCTTCTAAACGATAGGCCATCAACTGATTGCCCCAGACACATCCGCCATCCACATTTTGGATTTTTGCTGAAATGCTTTTTCCTTGTAAAGCAGCCCAATGACCAAAAAGAATTTGATGGGTCTGAGCTGCTTGTGACTCAAACTCAAACCATGGCTTAAAACCCTTCGGCATAGGGTCATCGAGTGAATCTTTAAAACTAAACTCTAAACGGCCTTCTGCATCGGTTAAGCGCATGCGGGTCAAATAGTTGGTAATACAGCGTAAGCGCGCATGACCAGACAAATCATCCGTCCATAGGTTCGGCTCTTTACCGTACATCACTTGAAGAAACGCATCAACCACATCAAAGTCGTCATGACCAATCACCGCTTCCACCTCTTTTGCCAAGTCTGCGGTTTGCTGCGCAGTCCAATTCAAAGGAATGCCTGCATGGGTCAAAATGGTTTGCTCATTCGGAAATAGACACAGCGGCTGCTTGCGCAACCAATCGATCAAATCATCACTTTCTAAAGCGTGAATCACATCATCGATATTGTCTTTAGGATTGATATCCTTAATACCACGAGCGCATGCCAGCAAAGTCAGATCATGATTGCCCAGTACCGTCGCCGCAACTTCACTATCCACTAATTTTTTGATGAACCGCAAAGCGCCTACCGAGTTTTCACCCCGTGCGACGAGATCACCGGCAAACCATATAAAATCTTGGTCTGCATCAAACTTGATCTCTTTCAGTAAAGCTTTTAATGCTTCAAAACAGCCTTGAACATCACCAATGACATAGTTATAGCGAATATTGCGAGTCATAATTATTAAGCCACCATTTGATCTGCTAATGCGACAAATTCTGCAAGTGTTAGGGTTTCAGGACGCGCCATTGGATCAACCCCTGCATTTTCAAAACCATCTTCAACCAACATGCCTTTTAAGCTGTTACGCAAGGTCTTGCGGCGCTGAGTAAAGACATGTGAAACCAAACGCGCAAGCGCTTTTTCATCTTTCGCCACAATCGGTTTAACGGCATAAGGCTCTAAACGGAATACCGCAGAGGTGACTTTTGGCGGCGGATTAAACGAACCCGGCGGAACTTCAAATAAAAACGTCGGTTTGCAGAAGTATTGAATCATCACCGATAAACGACCATATTCTTTAGTATTCGGTGAAGCGGTAATACGGTCCACGACTTCTTTTTGCAACATGAAGTGCATGTCTTTGACTTTGTCGCCAAACTCCAAGAGATGAAACAGCAGCGGTGTCGAGATGTTATACGGCAAGTTGCCAACCACACGCAGTGGACGGCCTTCGGCAAACAGCTCGGTAAAGTCATATTTCAGCGCGTCGGTTTCAACAATGGTCAAGCGCTCGGGATGCGGCACACGGCCCGGCAAACCTGCGGCTAAGTCACGGTCCAGCTCAACCACAGTTAAAGCATCGCATTCACCAATTAAAGGCGATGTAAGCGCAGCAAGACCGGGACCAATTTCGACAATATTGTCACCAGTACGCGGATTTACCGAACGTACAATTTTGGCAATAACACGTTGATCATGTAAGAAATTCTGTCCAAACCGCTTACGCGTGTGATGCCCTTCATCTTTTGGGTTTAGGGCATTAATTTGATACATAAAATTCTCCGCATAGGTTTATTACAACGATTACTGACTTGATTCAAATTCACTCAAGCGAGCAAAAATTTCTTCGGACTTGGTCACATTATCCCGAGCCGCTTTAATTACACTGAGCAATGGCTCTCTTTGTTGCAACAAAGCCATTGTTTCAGATTTCATCATTTCTTCAGTTTCAGCCTGAATGGAGAGCAAACTTTCACGCATTTCAGCATTGTTTACGCGCTCTACACCCAGTTCGGGATTACCATTCAGTTGAGCCTTCAAATAAATATTGAAAGTTTCAAAATCTGCTAAAAAGTCATCTAAATCGTCTGGATGAATAGAATTCACATCAGTTAACTTCAGCAAAGAACTCAACATTCGTCCCGCAATATAGACTTGATTTTTGGCAATCATTGCTTGAATAGCTGAATTGTTTACTCTAGCCATCATATCAGCCAGAATATTATATTCAGCTTGAATACCCGGAATGGTTTCACTTACAAGAAGTTGAGATTCATATAGCGCACTCAGGCTATTTTGATGCTGTACAAGCAGATCAATATTAGCATTGATTGCCTGTCCATCTTGAAGCATTTTATCAGCACCATCACGATTCGCATATTTTTTATGCACCGCAGTCAGCGCTTGATTAAATTTTTGCTGATTATGTTTAAAGCCATCCACGGCAGCCGGTGATGCAAAACGTATAAATCCTTCCGTCTGTTTTGGAATTTGCAGCGATAATACTTTTAATTCACAAGAATGATGATCTGTAGCGAGCGTTGAGCATGCTGACAGCATCAACGCTAACGCAATCCCAAAAAATGGGCGAATGATCGATTTTGCCCTAAGCATCTTGTTATTTTCCTGTTTTATTTTTGATAATTTTTTACTATTATTCATATAAAATTCAAACCTTTATTATTAAGTTTCGTTATTTTTCGCACGTGCTAATTCTAAAGCCAAATCAACCGCCACCTGTAAACTCGAACTTTTAGCAAGACCAGTTCCAGCCAGTGACAGTGCTGTACCGTGATCCACTGAAGTCCGAATAAATGGCAAGCCCAAAGTGATATTGATGGCTTCGCCAAAGCCCTGCGACTTTAACACAGGCAAGCCCTGATCGTGATACATCGCCAAAACCGCATCTGCATCTTTTAAATTTTCAGGGGTAAATAAGGTATCCGCAGGTAAACTCAAGCTCATATTGATTCCCTGAGCACGATAGCTTTCCAGCACGGGATTAATCACTTCAATCTCTTCCATGCCCAAATAGCCGTCTTCACCCGCATGCGGATTAAGACCGCACACCAAAATATGTGGGTGATCTTTCTTAAATTTGGTTTTTAAGTCATGAATTAATATATCAATCACTTGATGTAAGCGTTCTTTGGTAATTGCATCTGCTACAGCGCGCAAAGGCAAATGTGTAGTTGCAAGCGCCACACGTAAAGTTTTGGTCGCAAGCATCATCACGACACGATCAACGCCTGCAAATTCTTGATAAAACTCCGTATGTCCACTGAAATGAATACCGGCATCATTAATAATCGACTTTTGCACAGGTGCAGTTGCAACACCTACACTTTTGCCAGACATCGCATAATCTGCAGAACGACGTAATTGTTCCAACACATAGGCTGCATTATTCACATCTAACTGACCTGCGATGACAGATTTAGCCACAGGTACATGTTCCACATAAAGCTGACCTAGAGCTGCTGAACCCTCCTGCCCAACATAGTCAATCAGTTCAACTTCGAGCTTTAACTGTTGAGCACGCTTGAGCAGCAAATCTTTATCAATAAGAACCACAAGTGGCCTTTCATCTATTCGATTGGCTAAGCTCAAACAAATATCAGGTCCGATACCTGCGGGTTCACCGCTCGTGATATATAAAGGCAGCATGGGTCTATCCTGTGTGTGCAATAGCATTATTATACTGTGTGATGCACATGACAGACCTAATTTTATTGATTAAAAATATCGGACTAAAACTCAAAAATAAGCGCGTTGTGCGACATTGTATGGGATGAAATCGAAAGCAAAACCTGAAATGCCAATGATCCAAATCAGTGCAATAAGAATGACAATGCCGCGCTGAACGGCTGACACATGTTGCGGGTACTTCGTTATCAGCCAAAAAGACATACCACCCACAAGCAATAATCCAATCAACAGATAAACCAATAAATAACTAAGGAAAAATAAAGTGAGCATCATTAACCAAACGATGATCGCACCATCCGCCCCATGCAAATACACCAAATACAAAAAAGTTGGGCTTAAAACCAAGGCGCTACATAAGCCCATTAATTGCAACCATTGCCGCCAAAATGAGGGTTCAGATGTGTTTTTTAACAGATTAGAATTCGACATGATTTACTTTCATCCGCTTTTTTTATAATTTCTGGATTATCTGCTGTTTATTGCTGAAGAAATATACTACAATACAGCGCTTGAAATTTTATATTTTCATTTGTGATTCTTCACGTATTCGTATAGAATCGCGTCTCCTTTTGTTTGGACAGCTTCCATAGTCCAAACCAACTATAATAGGTAGTGGTTTAATGAAAACTCTCAGCGCTAAGCCAGCTGAAGTTCAACACGACTGGTACGTTGTTGATGCTTCTGGCAAAACTTTAGGTCGCCTTGCGACTGAAATCGCTCGTCGTTTACGCGGTAAGCACAAAACTTCTTATACTCCTCACGTTGACACTGGTGACTACATCGTTGTTATCAATGCTGAGCAAGTTCAAGTGACTGGTAAAAAATCACTTGATAAGAAATATTATCGCCACACTGGTTTCCCTGGTGGTATTCGTGAAACTAATTTCGAAAAATTAGTTGCTCACAAACCAGAAGAAATCTTCGAACGTGCTGTAAAAGGCATGTTGCCAAAAGGTCCTCTTGGTTATGCAATGATCAAGAAAATGAAAGTGTACGCTGGTACTGAGCATCCACATACTGCTCAACAGCCACAAGTTTTGGACATCTAAGGGATACAGCACATGGCTACTAACTATGGTACAGGTCGCCGTAAGACCGCAACTGCACGTGTTTTCCTATCAGCTGGTACTGGTAAACTCGTAATCAACAACCGTTCTTTAGAACAATATTTCGGTCGTGAAACTGCTCGTATGGTTGTTAATCAACCACTTGAGCTTTTAGAAGCTACTGAAAAATATGACCTTTACATCACTGTTGCTGGTGGTGGTATCGGTGGTCAAGCAGGCGCTATCCGTCACGGTATTACTCGTGCATTGATCGCTTCTGACGAAACTCTTAAACCTGCTCTTCGTCAAGCTGGTTTCGTTACTCGTGATGCTCGTGAAGTTGAACGTAAGAAACTTGGTTTACGTAAAGCTCGTAAACGTCCTCAATTCTCTAAACGTTAATTCGTTTACCGAATCGGACAAAAAACCTTGGCTTATGCCAAGGTTTTTTTATGTCTTAATTTTTATGAAGATGATGCAAATAGAATAACGATCCGATAAACAAAGAGACTCAAACTCGCAATTAAGCATATAACCGACAGTGTTAGTGTAATTGTACAGATGGTCATTTTGCTTTTTTGTTCTAGGCTATCATCCTCTGCTCCATAATCAGAGGCATAACCTCCAGCGAGTGCCGTATAAAAGCCAATGCCCATAAAAATAACAGAAGCGAAAAATAATAATTTTTTGTACAAGTGCAATGGTCATCATGCGGTGACGATCAGGTAAATGAATGACATGAAAAGCTATCAAATAAAACAAAACTGTAATTTTCACTGTAGCTGCATTGATATTGCTAAAGTCTCCGTGATTTTACTGTCTAATTTTAGTATCCTATCTTATTCATTTCTCATCGTCTCGGATTATGTCAATCGAAAATGCACCTCTCCAAGGGATTACGCTTTACAGTCATGCGGATGACTTTCGCTCACACTGGATACGCTATGTACTTGCAGAGAAGCAAATCAAACATAATTTAATTATTGCTGATGATGAAGACGAAGATCTTGCAAGTTTAAATCCCTACAATCAACTTCCGATGATGATTGAAAATGGCCTAAAACTCTATAACAGCAGTATTATTGCCGAATATCTGGATGACCGATATCGTCAAAATAAACTGTATGCAGATGCACCCATGCCTCGTGCAGAGCAACGTCAATATGTATGGCGCTTCGAACAAGATTGGTTAAGACTTGCCGATATTATGCTTCGCCATCCCGATACCCTCGATGAAAAAGCCAAGCAAAAAGCACAAAAACAATTACGTGATACACTCATTTCACTAACCCCCTTGTTTCAGCATTATCCTTATTTTATGTCTGAACAATTTAGCATGTTAGACTGTATGCTCGCACCTGTATTTCTGCGCCTAAAAGCCATGGGGATTGAGCTTCCCAAACAGCAATGCCGCCCTATATTTCTCTATTGCCAACGCATCTTTAGCCGTCCTGCATTTATCAAATCGATGACATTGCAGGAAAAAAATCGCTATAGCGAGCTTTTAGCGAAAAATTAATTTCCCATAAATATTCGAGTAAGCATTATGTCTGAACAAGAACTACAACTCACTCCAACGCGTCCATACTTAACACGGGCACTTTATGAATGGATTTGTGACAATCAACTTACACCGTACCTACTTGTCGATGCGACACAGAATGGTACGATGGTGCCAATTCAATATATCCAAGATGGCCAAATTGTCCTGAATATCGCACCTCATGCAACGCATGCGCTACACATGAGCAATGAGACGATTACTTTCTCTGCACGCTTTGGTGGCGTTTCGCAAAACCTCTATATCCCCTTTTCTGCTGTTCTAGGTATCTATGCACGTGAAAATGGTCAAGGCATGTTCTTCGATCCTCAAGAATATGAAGGTATTCAGAATGATCAAAATGCTTTAAAATCAAACGACCAAGAACAACAAGAGCAGCCGAAGAAAAAACCAGGTTTAAGGTTGCTCGATTAAAGAATAAGGAAGCGAATAATGGCTTTTGATTTAGTACAATATTTTGTCGAACAAATAGAATCTCAAAAGCCTACGCTTTTAAGTCATTTAAATCGTGAAGAAAAACGTCAACATATACGTGAAATTAATGCATTAACTTTTGGTGAATTGATTCATCAGCTCCACATTAATGCTCAAAAGGTTTATCAAGAAATTACTCATCCTGATGAACTCTATATTCAAGAAGTTTCACGCCATCTGACCACCAATCCATCGAATGCATCAATATTAGAGCGCTCTGAACTTGAGCACCTAACAACTGAAATTTTTCATTTACAATTAAATGAATTAAAGCAACTTCATGATACCGGCTCACACTCACCACAAAGCATTCAAGAATTACTCAATGGACAAATTGAACACCTTTCTGGTCAAGCGGATGATTGGGTTTGGTCAACAAACAACCTAACAGAGCTTCTTGGTTCTAAACCCAATCTGCAAGAAGAGATATCATTAGAAGCATCAATGAAGGAGTTCAATCAAATGGTTAATCAACAACATACTCAAGAAGATGTGACAACTGAAGTACAAGTTCCAACTTGGTCAAAAATTGTAGAGCCTATTGTTGCAGTGGTGATTTTATGGATTTTGGCATCTGCAGCTTGTAAAATTTTTTCTTAAGTAGCTTCATTTGTCTAAATCAATGACCTGCTTTTTAAGCAGGTTTTTTTAAATCGAATATTCTAAATTACACGCCTTTAGATCACTTTTTGTTTTCTTTATGTAAATCGGTCAGCTTTATTCTGCAAAAATTGAGTTTTGTCACACCATTTACAAAATATTACATTTGAATTTTTGGTAAATTTTATATCAAAAATAAAGTTCTAAAATACATAAAAAATATATATAGCAAATTAAATCACATTTTTTAAATCCTAAAACTTAACGCTATATTTAGAAAATATTATCCTTTTAAAGCAAAAAATTAATTTTATTGCAAAGCCCCTTACGCTTCCTATAATTAAATTATGTAGTTAAAAACGCTAGTTTAATTACCTAAATATCTACAAATAATAATCATGTATAACCTAAAAGAGGGGCATAAAAATGGCTAAAGTTTCATTAGAATCACTCACAACAATCGACGGTTTTCATGCAGCGGCACTGGTAGACGGTGAAAGTGGCCTAGCTATGGCGACACAAGGCGGTGGAGATATTGATTTAGAATTAGCAGCTGCTGGAAATACTGAAGTGGTTCGCTCCAAAAGACGTGTTGCTCAGTCACTCAATTTAGATGATCACATTGTTGATATTTTAATTACCTTAGGAAAGCAGTATCACTTGATTCGTCCACTGGAAAATAATGAATCCGTATTCTTATATTTAGTACTTGATCGTGCCAAAGCAAACCTAGCCATGGCTCGACACGAATTAAAAACCTATGAAAAAAACTTAGATTTTGCTTAATTTCACCCAACCCTCTTATGCCAATAAGAGGGTTTTTTATTCCCAAAATGTTTTACAGGTTTGAATAAAATTAGTCGAGGAACACCATGAATAAGCAATATATCAATATCGGCATTGCAGGATTAAGTATTCATGATTCAGATCAACTCAAACATCAGCTTTACGCAATTTTTCCACAGCACTTTAATATCCAATGGAAAAGTGCATCTGATGTGAATCTCGATTGCTTATTTATTCATGAGCGTTTTTTTGACACCGAAGGAATTCAAAAAATATTAACTCGCCGCGCTTTACCTTGGCTCAAGATCTCGAAAGACAACCAACAATCAGGGCGCGTCAGAAACAATACACTGTTCCTACCCGTGGATGATAATCAAGAGCTCAATCAATGGATTGATAAACATCTCGTCAGCCATAATGGCCTTAACGAATCCATAGAGCATGCACAAAAATGTCAAACTCAAAGCTTTAGCGATTTTAATTTGGAAGATGATTACTTCAAAAAAATGTATGCAGAAGATAACCATGAAAAATTACACCTATATGATGATCTAGGTACAATAGCGGTAATCGATACCGCGCAAAATATAGCTTGGCTCAACCTCGAGCGTCAACTTCAACACACAGATGCTAGTTTTAAATATGATTTCGCATCAATTGAAGATATGACCCATGTAAGTCGAAAGCACCCCGTCATCCTTCAAGACTGGATATGGAATCTATTTTGGCAAACTCCGAATTTTTACCAAACAGTTCCTGAAGATGGTCATTTTCGAATTTTAAGCTGGCCAAAACCTGCTGAACATTTATCTCATAAACAAATTTTTCAACTTTCTGCATGTTTTATCCAGGGCGCAAAGATATCAACGATCGCAGAACAATATGATATCCCCCTCAGCACCGTTCGGCAGTTCATTGCTGCGAATATGGCATCACTGAATATTAAAAAAATAAATCTTTGGGATAAACATTACACGCCACCTGAAACGCATGAACCAACAGAAGAAAAGAACTTTGTGCAAAACTTCTTTCGTAAATTACGGCGTAAATTTGGATTTTAGAATAGGACATCAAACATGATTCTTCAGCAATATAAAATTGTCTTTGCTGGTTCTATGGGTGCTGGAAAAACTGAAGCGATCCGTTCACTTTCTGATATCCCAGTTTTACTGACCGAGGCGTTTAATACAGATCAAACCAGCCATCAAAAACTTGAAACCACAGTAGGTATCGACTACGGAGAAGTGACCTTAGAAGATGGTTTAAAAATAGGTTTATATGGTACCCCTGGACAAAGTCGTTTTGATTTTATTTGGCCAGTTATTTGTCAAGGCGCAATCGGGACGATTATCCTGATTGATCATAATGTTAATGACCCCTTAAGTGAACTCGAAAGCTACTTAGAAACCTTCCAAAACTATACAGATAACATAGCCATTGGAATTACCCATACAGATGAAATCACCAGTTCGACAAATACCGCTATCTATAAGGATTGGTTAATTAGTCAGGACTTATATTCGCCCCTATTCTTTATTGACTGTCGCAAAAAATCTGACATTTTACTGCTTCTTGAAGCTTTAATTACCTCAATCGAAGTAAATCACTATATCACTGCATAAGGAGCTACTAATGTTTAATGTCACAAAACGCACCGCTTCGAATGAGTTAATACAACATGCCCGTGAACAAATAAATAATATTATTAACAATGCACGAGGCGTTCATTTCATCATGGTGTGTTCAACAGATGGATTTGAGCTAACGAGTGTTTACAAACGTGGGCAATATAACAATAGCAAGTTAGCTGCGGTTAGCAGCTCTATCCTTGCAATGGTGTCAGCATTTATTAAAGAAATTCATTTGGTCGGTTGTCAAAATATAACCTTAGATGCCGAAAATGGAAAAGCGATACTTGCATCTGTTGCTGCACAAAATCATCCCATGATTATTGTGGCATTGACTGATAAGGACATTTTATTAGGCCAAGTCTTATATATGCTTAAAGCTGCAACGCAATCAATTATTTCAGCGGATCAATAAACTTTATAGAAATATTAAAGACTATTAAATTTATATTTGAGGCAGAAATATTCATTTATTCGTCACTTTAACTTATTCATTTTCCTATTCTATTCTTCTATTTTTCTATTCTTCTATTCTTCTATTCTTCTATTCTTCTATTCTTCTATTCTTCTATTCTTCTATTCTTCTATTCTTCTATTTTTCTTTTCTTCTATTTTTCTTTTCTTCTTTTCTTCTTTTCCCTTTTTCCCCGCATAAAAAAACACCCCCTGCACTAGTCAGGGGGTGTTTTCGAATAATGAGCTGGCGATGACTTACTCTCACATGGGTAACCCCACACTACCATCAGCGCTAAGAGGTTTCACTTCTGAGTTCGGGAAGGGATCAGGTGGTTCACTCT
>NZ_JAMCOU010000017.1:0-363 GCF_023499985.1 Acinetobacter amyesii
TTGATGCCACAGAAATTCCAATACAAAGACCTAAAAAAACAGAAGAAAAGCTATAGTGGCAAAAAGAAGGCACATACTTTCAAAGTCCAGGCCATCATTCATTATAGAACTCAGCAAATTCTAAGTTTATGCACTGATCGTGGTGCTGTACATGATTTCGAACTCTTCAAACGAAACTTACATCAGATTCCGGCAGGTGCCTTTATCCTTGCAGATAAAGGCTATCAAGGGATTTATGCAATGTATCCAAATAGCTTGTTGCCATTAAAAGCAAAAAAGCGCTGTAAATTGGATCCTGAACTAAAAATCTATAATCAAGAAATCAACAAAAGAAGAATTGGGGTTGAGCATGTATTTGGTAGT
>NZ_JAMCOU010000016.1:0-245 GCF_023499985.1 Acinetobacter amyesii
GACTTGGTTGAATTGATTAAGTTTGGTTTTATTTGATAAGTTTAAAAATAATTTGAATTACCAGTTGACTCTTTAGAAATAAAGAGTAATATAGCCGACCTAGCTTGCTGGTGACGAACCAACAAGAAGATCATTAAGAGATTATGAAGAACAACTTGTGTNGATTTTTACTGATTGATTGATCGAAATTATTTTCATTGATTAATGGTAGAAATTACTCGAAGTTTATTTGAGCAAATTTTTGT
>NZ_JAMCOU010000015.1:0-5273 GCF_023499985.1 Acinetobacter amyesii
AGCTTTTCAACTAAATCAAGTTTGATTGATTATATGTGAATCAATTGATGCTATATATACAACTGTTTGGGTGTTGTATAGTCAAGCCTCACGAGCAATTAGTATTGGTCAGCTTCATGCGTCACCGCACTTCCACATCCAACCTATCAACGTCGTAGTCTTCAACGGCTCTTTAGTGGACATAAAGTCCAAGGGAAATCTTATCTTGAGGTAGGCTTCCCGCTTAGATGCTTTCAGCGGTTATCCCTTCCGAACATAGCTACCCGGCGATGCGACTGGCGTCACAACCGGTACACCAGAGGTTCGTCCACTCTGGTCCTCTCGTACTAGGAGCAGATCCTCTCAAATTTCCAGCGCCCACGGTAGATAGGGACCGAACTGTCTCACGACGTTCTAAACCCAGCTCGCGTACCTCTTTAAATGGCGAACAGCCATACCCTTGGGACCTGCTTCAGCCCCAGGATGAGATGAGCCGACATCGAGGTGCCAAACACCGCCGTCGATATGAACTCTTGGGCGGTATCAGCCTGTTATCCCCAGAGTACCTTTTATCCGTTGAGCGATGGCCCTTCCATACAGAACCACCGGATCACTAAGACCTACTTTCGTACCTGCTCGACTTGTGGGTCTCGCAGTTAAGCGCGCTTTTGCCTTTATACTCTACGCGTGATTTCCGACCACGCTGAGCGCACCTTCGTACTCCTCCGTTACTCTTTAGGAGGAGACCGCCCCAGTCAAACTACCCACCAGACATGGTCCTCGCTCCAGATCATGGAGCAGAGTTAGAACCTCAATATTACCAGGGTGGTATTTCAAGATTGGCTCCACCGAAACTAGCGTCTCGGTTTCAAAGCCTCCCACCTATCCTACACAAGTAAGATCAAAGTTCAATGTCAAGCTGCAGTAAAGGTTCACGGGGTCTTTCCGTCTAGCCGCGGGTACACCGCATCTTCACGGCGATTTCGATTTCACTGAGCCTCTGCTGGAGACAGCGCCCCCATCATTATGCCATTCGTGCAGGTCGGAACTTACCCGACAAGGAATTTCGCTACCTTAGGACCGTTATAGTTACGGCCGCCGTTTACTGGGGCTTCGATCAAGAGCTTCGCTTACGCTAACCCCATCAATTAACCTTCCAGCACCGGGCAGGCATCACACCCTATACGTCCACTTTCGTGTTTGCAGAGTGCTATGTTTTTAATAAACAGTTGCAGGGGCCTGGTTTCTGTGGCTGCTCTCAGCTCAGGAAGCAAGTTCCATCACCAAAAGCAGCGTACCTTCTCCCGAAGTTACGGTACCATTTTGCCTAGTTCCTTCAGCAGAGTTCTCTCAAGCGCTTTGGTCTACTCGACCTGACCACCTGTGTCGGTTTCGGGTACGATTCCAGTGTAACTGAAGCTTAGAGACTTTTCCTGGAAGTATGGTATCAGCCACTTCACTGTACAAGTACAGCTTGCTGTCAGATCTCAGCATAGAGTACCCCGGATTTGCCTAAGATACATGCCTACTTCCTTTCACCTGGACAACCAACGCCAGGCTGACTTAACCTTCTCCGTCCTCTCATCGCATTACACTGAAGTATTGGAATATTAACCAATTTCCCATCGACTACGCCTCTCGGCCTCGCCTTAGGGGTCGACTCACCCAGCCCCGATTAACGTTGGACTGGAACCCTTGGTCTTTCAGCGAACGGGTTTTTCACCCGTTTTGTCGTTACTCACGTCAGCATTCGCACTTCTGATACCTCCAGCAGACTTCTCAATCCACCTTCATCGGCTTACAGAACGCTCCCCTACCACTTACACTAATGTGTAAATCCGCAGCTTCGGCATGTAGTTTTAGCCCCGTTACATCTTCCGCGCAGGCCGACTCGACTAGTGAGCTATTACGCTTTCTTTAAAGGGTGGCTGCTTCTAAGCCAACCTCCTAGCTGTCTATGCCTTCCCACATCGTTTCCCACTTAACTACAATTTTGGGGCCTTAGCTGGCGGTCTGGATTGTTTTCCTCTTGACTACGGACGTTAGCACCCGCAGTCTGTCTCCCGGATAGTACTCATTGGTATTCGGAGTTTGCATCGGTTTGGTAAGTCGGGATGACCCCCTAGCCGAAACAGTGCTCTACCCCCAATGGTATTCGTCCGAGGCGCTACCTAAATAGCTTTCGGGGAGAACCAGCTATCACCGAGTTTGATTAGCCTTTCACCCCTATCCACAAGTCATCCCCTGGCTTTTCAACGACAGTGGGTTCGGTCCTCCAGTTAGTGTTACCCAACCTTCAACCTGCTCATGGATAGATCACCCGGTTTCGGGTCTACACCCAGCAACTAAACGCCCTATTAAGACTCGATTTCTCTACGGCTCCCCTAATCGGTTAACCTTGCTACTGAATGTAAGTCGCTGACCCATTATACAAAAGGTACGCAGTCACCAAACAAGTTGGCTCCCACTGCTTGTATGCATGCGGTTTCAGGATCTATTTCACTCCCCTCACAGGGGTTCTTTTCGCCTTTCCCTCACGGTACTGGTTCACTATCGGTCAGTCAGGAGTATTTAGCCTTGGAGGATGGTCCCCCCATATTCAGACAAGGTTTCACGTGCCTCGCCCTACTCGACATCATTATCTAAGCCCTTTCGTGTACAGGACTATCACCTACTATGGTCGCACTTCCCAGAGCGTTCCACTAAAGCTTAGATAACTTAATGGGCTTTTCCCCGTTCGCTCGCCGCTACTGAGGGAATCTCAATTGATTTCTTTTCCTAAGGGTACTGAGATGTTTCACTTCCCCTCGTTCGCCTCATAAACCTATGTATTCAGTTTATGATACCCGCCTTATAGCGGGTGGGTTTCCCCATTCAGAAATCTCCGGATCACAGGATATTTGCCGCCTCCCCGGAGCTTATCGCAGGCTATTACGTCTTTCATCGCCTCTGACTGCCAAGGCATCCACCACATGCACTTAATTACTTGACTATACAACCCCAAACAGTCGTTTGATCCTACAAGTAGATCAACCAACATTACAGTTTAGAGCTTCGTGAACTTAATCACTGTACAGCTTCAATTAGATTCATATACCAAAACGCTTGATTCAGTTAATTTCGCTAGTAACTCATTTCATTCAACTTTCACAATTGCTTGTTAGGTTAAATCAAACGAGTATGAACAAATTATTTCAACTCAAATATATTCTGTTAATGATTTTTCCAGCCTTCGTCAGGTCAGGAAACTGTGATAAATCACAGAGCTTAATAACAATGAAGCGAATCATACGCCACTTTGTTGCTAAGCTCTATAACCTAAACACTTGATCGCTTAAGGACTAAGCTAACAATCGTTTGATTGTTTATTTTAGCTTCGTTCTCTATACATTGCGTAGCAATGTATGGTGGAGACTAGGAGAGTCGAACTCCTGACCTCCTGCGTGCAAAGCAGGCGCTCTACCAACTAAGCTAAGTCCCCAGCTTATCAATAAGTCAATGTTCTGATTTTCCGTACTTCGTCAGTAGTGGTGGGTCTGACAAGACTTGAACTTGTGACCCCACGCTTATCAAGCGTGTGCTCTAACCAACTGAGCTACAGACCCTCAGATACATCGTCATGAAGAACAACTTGTTGTGGATTCTTACCAATCGTCAATCTTTCGTTAAGGAGGTGATCCAGCCGCAGGTTCCCCTACGGCTACCTTGTTACGACTTCACCCCAGTCATCGGCCACACCGTGGTAAGCGTCCTCCTTACGGTTAGACTACCTACTTCTGGTGCAACAAACTCCCATGGTGTGACGGGCGGTGTGTACAAGGCCCGGGAACGTATTCACCGCGGCATTCTGATCCGCGATTACTAGCGATTCCGACTTCATGGAGTCGAGTTGCAGACTCCAATCCGGACTACGATCGGCTTTTTGAGATTAGCATCTCCTCGCGGAGTAGCAACCCTTTGTACCGACCATTGTAGCACGTGTGTAGCCCTGGTCGTAAGGGCCATGATGACTTGACGTCGTCCCCGCCTTCCTCCAGTTTGTCACTGGCAGTATCCTTAAAGTTCCCGGCTTAACCCGATGGCAAATAAGGAAAAGGGTTGCGCTCGTTGCGGGACTTAACCCAACATCTCACGACACGAGCTGACGACAGCCATGCAGCACCTGTATGTAAGCTCCCGAAGGCACCAATCCATCTCTGGAAAGTTCTTACTATGTCAAGACCAGGTAAGGTTCTTCGCGTTGCATCGAATTAAACCACATGCTCCACCGCTTGTGCGGGCCCCCGTCAATTCATTTGAGTTTTAGTCTTGCGACCGTACTCCCCAGGCGGTCTACTTATCGCGTTAGCTGCGCCACTAAAGCCTCAAAGGCCCCAACGGCTAGTAGACATCGTTTACGGCATGGACTACCAGGGTATCTAATCCTGTTTGCTCCCCATGCTTTCGTGCCTCAGCGTCAGTATTAGGCCAGATGGCTGCCTTCGCCATCGGTATTCCTCCAGATCTCTACGCATTTCACCGCTACACCTGGAATTCTACCATCCTCTCCCATACTCTAGCTTCCCAGTATCGAATGCAATTCCCAAGTTAAGCTCGGGGATTTCACATCCGACTTAAAAAGCCGCCTACGCACGCTTTACGCCCAGTAAATCCGATTAACGCTCGCACCCTCTGTATTACCGCGGCTGCTGGCACAGAGTTAGCCGGTGCTTATTCTGCGAGTAACGTCCACTATCTTTAGGTATTAACCAAAGTAGCCTCCTCCTCGCTTAAAGTGCTTTACAACCAAAAGGCCTTCTTCACACACGCGGCATGGCTGGATCAGGGTTCCCCCCATTGTCCAATATTCCCCACTGCTGCCTCCCGTAGGAGTCTGGGCCGTGTCTCAGTCCCAGTGTGGCGGATCATCCTCTCAGACCCGCTACAGATCGTCGCCTTGGTAGGCCTTTACCCCACCAACTAGCTAATCCGACTTAGGCTCATCTATTAGCGCAAGGTCCGAAGATCCCCTGCTTTCTCCCGTAGGACGTATGCGGTATTAGCATCCCTTTCGAAATGTTGTCCCCCACTAATAGGCAGATTCCTAAGCATTACTCACCCGTCCGCCGCTAGAAATCGGTAGCAAGCTACCTATTCCCGCTCGACTTGCATGTGTTAAGCCTGCCGCCAGCGTTCAATCTGAGCCATGATCAAACTCTTCAGTTTAAAATCAATAGTACATATAGTGTACCAATCTTGGCTCATCAATTACTGACAAAAATTTGCTCAAATAAACTTCGAGTAATTTCTACCAT
>NZ_JAMCOU010000014.1:0-17934 GCF_023499985.1 Acinetobacter amyesii
CCTTCGGCAAATAGTTGCCAAAAGTTGGTGACCATAGATGGAATAATCAATAACGTCGCTGCCTGAAATGGACTGATCACCATGGTGAGGAGGCCCATCGATACCGCAGGCAGGCCTAACCCTATCGTGCCTTTAATTAGACCTGCGATTGCAAAAACTGTGATGACGAACCAAATCATGGCGAAACTCGCTGAAGAATTGGTTCTATGCTATGCAATTCAGGCACTTTGAAAAATCAGTGTTTTTGGAATAGAGCCTCAATAAAAAGTTGAGGCTGTGCTTAAAATCAACTATAGACAAGGTAGTTGGATTCAATAAAAAAGTAATTACAATTTACTTTAATTACTGTCATAACTACTCATTTGCTCTTCAGCTAATTCATAAGAACTTTCGAATTGATATTTCACCGTTTCATCTTGAATCGAATCAACAAATTTTTTTATTTTATTTTTATATTCAACGTTCCCAGATTTATACATTGATAGCAAATAGCCCCACTCACCATAAATATACTGAGGGTCATTTTTTGATACTTTCCTTAATTCTTCTTTTAAAATCAATGCTAAATCGGAATAACATTTTTCATATTCATCTTTCGATCTTTTAGCATAATAGCTTAACTCACACTGAGTCACTAAAAGTTCCTGACTGAAAGAGTCCTTTAACATTTTATGATTAAGATTATAAGCCTCTTCATACATGCCTGTTGCTAAGTAGATTTGCATTTCAATCTTTTGTCGTTCTTGATCATTCGTGATCTTTTTTATTTCAGACAAACTATCTTTCATTACTTTATCTGCGTTTTCTTTATCTCTCAGATTAAGTTTATTAATAGTATTTTTATAATCATTTATTATAGCTGTATCTTCTTTAGACAGCGTTGAAATTGATTCTTTTTTTTGAGCTTCTTTAACTTCATTTTGATTCAAACTAATTTTCTCAGACGAACAAGCAGTACTACCAAATATATAAAATAAGGTTAAGAAAATAAAAAAATGCTTCATCAAACTTCTCTCGCTGCGGAGTTTAAGGTTAAGGCATGGGTTTTAAAGCTAAGAAATGATCCTAGACAGTATCATGGACAACAGATCCCTCTAAATTCTTAAAATATTTCTGTTCAAAGACTTCAGGACTTAACCTGCCAATTGCAGAATGCCTTCTGATTCGATTGTAGTAAATTTCAATATATTCAAACAAGACAGCATTGGCTTCCCAGAGCTGCTTGACATCTTTTTCTTAGTCTAGAATACGCTGTTGTTCTGGTGAAAGTTGACGTTTGCTTGAACCAACTGGATTAGCTTTGAGAATCCATTTATCTAAGGTTGAATACCCTACACCTAATTTCTGGGCGATTGAAACTACAGACTCATGTGAGTTTGAAAGCGCATAATAATTAGCTTGTTGTATATTTTTAGACTCCAGAGTTTAGCTATTTTTACATCTCTAAAGTTAATCTTACTTTATCTTTAGAGGGAATATGTGCCCATTATTTTGTCTAGGATCAAACGACTATCTATTTATTCAGGATCTAAGTAGATAATTCCCACATCAATTTTATTAAGATGGTCAAAGCCTGCCCTATCTTCGGGAACTTGATCTACATAGAGGTCAACATATTCAATTCTTTTTGTTTGATAATTAGGGAATGAAAAAAATAAATCTCCTGTACTATTAGCATAATCTACTGGAGGTTTCTTTAAATAGTATTTTTCAGTTTTAGCAGGAATAAAGAATTTTCCATTCGCATCTAATTTAGTATCAGGATCTGAAAGAATACCATTTACGCCAATATATCCTAATTTGTTTTTTAGAGGTAACTTGGTTTTATTATCATAAACATAACCACTGAATTCAGACGTAAAAAAAACCGTTTTTTGAGTACACGAAGCCTGAGTTAAGATAATGAAAATAAATAAGAAGCCCGTAATTAATTTTTTCATTTTTTTGATATCCCTGAAAGAATTAAGAGCCCTTTAACATCTTGCTCGTTGGCAACCATCCTAGTATATCCATCAGGAATATTTATTAAGGATTCAGCTGCATATTTCATTAAATCAATTGCATGGCCTGTTTCAGTGCTAATGTTTCTTTAAATTTATTATATATAAGTCTGTTTCATAAAAAGTCCATCCTGAATCTAATTTTAAATAGCTTGTTCTATAAGTCGTCTTTCGAGATAGACCAAGATTTGAACTTCTAAATACCGGATCATCAGGATTAACATTTGTAATGAAGGTTAATTTCATCGCCATTTTCTAATAATGATCCGATAAGTGCTGCGGCCCTGCCATCAACATTTAGAAGAAATCCTGCGCCGGAGATAATTTTTGCTGTCGAACCATCTAAATATATAGCTTCATCACCGACCAAAGCTAAAGAGATCCCGTTGACCTTATAAGCATGATTAGATGCTCGAACTAACCCACCTTTTTTTGTTTTTGAACCATTAAAAGCTGCATAATATTTGGTATGCGGCTTATGATTCCAATAGAGTTGTTCTACTTGCTGAATCTTTTGGATATCGTCTTGAGAAAGTTTTTTTAGCTGTTCTTCTGACAGTTCATGTAAAAAAGTAGGGCTAGTCATACTAGATCCAATTATTATAATTGGATAAAGAATAACAAATAAAAAATTTATAAAATTTCAAAATGTAAATCAAATCATTATTTTTCAGTTGGTGATATTAAAAAAGAACATTAATAAATTTGATCTAATCTCAAAAACTAAAAATTACGGTCGGATCTCTTTCAACTCACGTTGAATAAAATGCTGAATCATATCGCGGTATAAACGTTCCACAATATCTGCATTTACACCGTGCTCTGTGGCTTGTAGACGAATTTTACTTATCACCGCTTCGACACGTTCTGGTGATTGAACATCCTGTACTGAACGCTTAAAACGCACCGCTTGATCGACATAAAACTGACGTGCAGCAATGAGCTCAATAATCCCCTGATCAATCACATCAATCTGTGCGCGGGCTTGCTCTAATGACTCAACTTTTTCTTTCTTCATCTTCTCTGGCTTCACTTTCAGCGGTGTTTTCACTTTTATACTTCTCTTCTAACACATTACTGAAAATACTTTCAATCATCCAAACGCGGTATAAGCTATTAAATACATAGCTTTGACCTGCAATACGTAATTCTAAAACAGGAAAATTGGGCTGTGACTTCATCTCACAGTGCATATCATTTTCTTTTAATTTTTCAGCAATATCCTCAGTGCTCAGTTCAGAAATCTCTAACTCATACTGTAAAGCCTGAAAATGTGCTTTAAAGGATAAATCACGCCCTTTGGTCCATACGGCCTCCAAAATGCGATACATCGCATCAATACGCTGCTCTTCGGGCGCACTGTAGTAAAGCTGTGACATAGCTAATGTCGCAGCTTCTGTAGGCCGGCAAAATGGTGTGAACTTAACTTCTGTACGTTTAGACAGACGTGTTGCCAAACTCCAGTCAAACAAATCTCGACCGTGATACGACAATGGATACACATTCAGCTGAATATTATAATAGTCCGCCAATTCTTCACGAATATAAGCCAGCAATAACCATGAAATCGGATCTTCCATCGCGATGTAGAGATCAAGCTCAGGATCGAGCCCCTGAATTTCATTCAACTCTTCTGCATCACTGATCAGGTGCTCACGCCATTCAATATGATTGATCATAAAGATCGGGTTATCTGTCAGGAGTTTTTGTTGTTTTAAACGGCGCGTTAAACGCAGTAAATCATCTACAGCATGGTACTTACGTTCGCCAAATTCAAAATACCCCGTCAAAATTGCTAAGTCAGAAAAGATCCGTTCTGGAAAATCTTGCGCTTTATGATGACGGCTGGCCATCGCATACAGTGTTCTCAGCTTGCCATACTGCTTTTGCCACAGCATGTGGAACACATCTTCAAGTAAATAAAGAAAATCTTGGCCGCGTAATGGCGTATTTTTTAGAATAATTTCGGCTTGTTCTAAAGCTTCAACGGTCGGTTGTTCAGGTGTTTCATGAAAACTAAAACGATGCTGCCGCGCTAAAATTTGGGCATCATTCAGACAATATTGTTGCCATTCTATCGAGGACATTTGATTAGGAGGTTCTGCACTCTGACGACAAATAATCACTTTTAGTGGTTTAATTTCATCACTGAGAATTTCTTCTAATTGAGGCAGTTGCTGCGCAGCCAAATAGCTATAGACATCATCCAGTCGAAGATAAACACTCAGACCTTGTTCCGTGGGTAACACCGCTTGTCGGGTCGGTTTCTGATAAAACCAACTCGATCGGATTGGATCGAACCAACGGCGTAACAGTGACATGCGTTTTTTGCCTCAAAATGATGAATTGTGCCGAACCTTCCAGCACATACTTAAAATTCAACTTCTATTATGAAGCTGTTTTAAATGAGATATAAGCCTTGTGCAAAACTTATATCAAGTCAGGGCTGAATGTTCAATGTTTAACAATAGATTAGACGTCTAGATTTAGGTCAGTCACCGCACCTTTTTCCGCACCAGAGGTCAACTTGGCAAATTTAGCCAAAGCGCCGTGGGTATAGTTGGGTTTCGGTTTGACCCAGGCCGCACGACGTGCAGCAAGTTCATCCTCAGCCACATGCCAAGTCATTTCACGCGTTTCAGCGTTAATTGATATTTTATCGCCGTTTTTGACCAAGCCAATTGGGCCGCCTTCATAGGCTTCTGGTGTCACATGACCAATCACAAAACCATGGCTGCCGCCCGAGAAACGCCCATCGGTCAACAGTGCGACGGATTGGCCTAGACCTTTACCAATAATCGCTGAAGTCGGTTTCAGCATTTCAGGCATACCCGGTCCGCCTTTCGGCCCAACACCGCGGATTACTACCACTTCGCCTTCTTGTACTTCGCCATCTAAAATACCGCGCATGGCGCCCTGCTCGCCCTCAAATACCCGCGCAGGCCCTTCAAAATACAGCCCTTCTTTACCGGTAATTTTAGCCACAGCACCTGTCGGTGACAGATTGCCTTTCAGTACCACCAAGTGCGAATCCTTTTTGATCGGTGCATCAAATGGCAGAATAATTTGCTGACCTGCAGGATAGTCTGCTACATCCGCCAAGTTTTCTGCCAAAGTTTTGCCTGTGACCGTCAGGCAAGAACCATCGAGCATACCTGCATCCAGCATGCGCTTCATCAGCGGTTGAATACCGCCAATAGCAATCAGTTCCGACATTAAATATTTACCCGATGGCCGCACATCAGCCACCACAGGAATGTCTTTGCCAATGCGCACAAAATCGTCCAAAGACAGTTCCACGCCTGCGGTATGCGCCATAGCAATCAAATGCAGTACGCCATTGGTTGACCCGCCTAAAGCAATTAGCACTTTAATCGAGTTTTCAAAAGCAGCTTTGGTCATAATGTCGCGCGGCTTAATATCTAAACGCAGCAGATTCATCACGGCTTCACCTGCGCGTTGGCAATCTTCAATTTTATCTGCTGAAACTGCTTCCTGCGCCGATGAACCTGGCAAGCTCATGCCTAAGGCTTCAATCGCTGAAGCCATCGAATTGGCCGTATACATACCGCCGCACGAACCCGGCCCCGGCAGTGCGACTTCTTCAATCTGCTTCACTTGAATTTCATTAATTTCGCCTTTGGCATGCTGACCCACTGCTTCAAATACCGAGATCATGTCGGTATGACCTGCTCCGGGTTTGATGGTACCACCATAAATAAACAGGCCCGGACGGTTTAATCGCGCCAAACCCATAATACAGCCTGGCATATTCTTGTCGCAGCCGCCTATGGCAATTACGCCATCATAGGCCTGACAGCCCACCACAGCTTCAATGGAATCGGCAATGATTTCCCGCGATAGCAATGAATACTTCATGCCTTCTGTACCGTTGGATATACCGTCAGAAATCGTAATAGTATTAAAAATAATGCCTTTACCGCCTGCAGCATTCACCCCGCTTTCAGCTTCACGCGCCAATCCATCAATGTGCATATTACACGGCGTGACGTTGGCCCAAGTCGAAGCAATACCAATAAATGGGCGCTTAAAGTCGGCTTCTTGGAAGCCTGTGGCACGCATCATGGAACGTGCAGGCGCATTTTCTATGCCGTCATAAACAGGTGCTGAATGTTCGCGGATATTATTTTTACTCATTGTTCTTCCTTGGCGATCGCTGATTTTGTGCCTCAGTTTTGGCGGATTCTTTTAAATTTATTGTATAGAAAGCGCTCGGTATGTAAAAGAAATTACATCTCAACAAAAAAGATTTTTAGCGCATGCAATACCATTCAATCACATGACAAAGCGACATGGATGTCGCTGTTTTCCTGTATGGCAGGGATGCCATATCAGGAGAACAAAAGATTTTTGTTACTTTTGATCTTTCAAAAGTAAGGGATTGCCTACACAAAGCCATATAAATTATAGCTACTATTCGAGGCTGTCTTTTTAGAATTTTAATGACATCCACTAATTATTAAATTTTATTTAGTTGCTTCAAGAAACATTATTTTTAATCAGATTAAGAAATCTATAACTTAGAATTATTGTCCCATTATTTCATTTAAAAGCTGATTACAGCGGAGTCTTACCTCTATAAAAGCTAATTTTCGGAGCTCGTATGTTACTTTTGTTTCGGCAAAAGTAACCAAAACCATTTGTCATCCGCAAAACTCGGCAACTGTTTGCAACTAAAAAAATGATCGCAGAAACATTCACTTTTAAATTACCGTTTGCCTCAGACAGTTGCGGATGACTTTTCCTCGTATCCAATGCAAGTTATGTAGATGTAAATTAAAAAAGCACCCCATGTGGAGTGCTTTTTATTTAAAAATCTAAAGCTTAGATTTCACGTACTGCGCCTTTCGCCGCACTCGTGGTATGCATTGCATACGCTTTCAATGCTTTCGAAATTTTGCGTGGACGCTCTTCCACTGGATGCCAACCTTTCGCTTCTTGCGCTGCACGGCGAGCCGCCATCGTAGCGTCATCAACAGCTAAGTTGATGGTACGGTTTGGAATATCGATTTCGATTAAATCGCCATCTTCCACCAAACCAATTGCACCGCCTTCTGCTGCT
This sequence comes from Acinetobacter amyesii, assembly GCF_023499985.1. Lineage (NCBI taxonomy): Bacteria > Pseudomonadati > Pseudomonadota > Gammaproteobacteria > Moraxellales > Moraxellaceae > Acinetobacter > Acinetobacter amyesii. The sequence continues at coordinate 7,084 of NZ_JAMCOU010000014.1, forward strand.
TCTGGAGATACGTGACCAATTGAAAGGCCTGATGAACCGCCAGAGAAACGACCGTCAGTCAATAACGCACATTCTTTGCCTAGACCTTTCGATTTTAAGTAGCTGGTTGGGTACAACATTTCTTGCATACCCGGACCACCACGTGGGCCTTCATAGCGAATCACAACCACATCACCGGCTTTGATTTCATTACCCAAGATCGCCTCTACTGCTGAATCTTGGCTTTCAAACACACGTGCAGTACCGTTGAATTTCAAGATTGAATCATCTACACCCGCAGTTTTTACGATACAACCATCGAGCGCGATGTTGCCGTAAAGCACCGCTAAACCACCATCTTTAGAGAAGGCATGTTCAGCATTACGGATCACGCCATTTTCACGGTCACCGTCAAGACGTTGGTAATAACGATCTTGAGAGAATGCAGTTTGCGTTGGAACACCACCCGGCGCTGAACGGAAGAATTGGTAAACGTCTTCATTTTCAGTACGGATGATGTCCCATTTATCCAAGGCATCTTTTAATGAAGCTTCGTGAACAGTACCAACAGAAGTATCGAGCAAGCCTGCACGGTCTAATTCACCGAGAATCGACATGATACCGCCAGCACGGTGTACATCTTCCATATGTACGTCGTTTTTCGCAGGTGCAACTTTACATAGAACAGGCACTTTACGAGATAAACGGTCAATGTCGTCCATCGTGAAATCAACGCCAGCTTCATTGGCTGCAGCCAACAAGTGTAGAACGGTATTGGTTGAACCACCCATCGCGATGTCTAAAGTCATGGCATTTTCATACGAGGCTTTGGTCACCATTTCACGTGGCAATACGCTGTAATCATCTTGTTCATAATGACGTTTAGCCAATTCAACAATTAAAGAGCCTGCGCGTTCGAATAATTTTTTACGGTTTGCATGTGTTGCCAGTGTAGAACCGTTACCCGGTAAAGACAGACCCAATGCTTCTGTTAAGCAGTTCATTGAGTTTGCGGTGAACATACCTGAGCATGAACCGCAAGTTGGGCATGCAGAACGTTCGTATTCAGCAACTTCTTCATCAGTATAGTTGTCATCTGCAGCCACAATCATGGCATCAATCAAGTCGATCGCTTTGTCATTGCCACGGATTTTGACTTTACCAGCTTCCATTGGGCCGCCAGAGACAAATACCACTGGAATGTTCAGACGCATAGCCGCCATCAACATCCCTGGAGTAATTTTGTCACAGTTGGAAATACATACCATGGCATCGGCACAGTGCGCGCTCACCATGTATTCTACTGAGTCTGCAATCAAGTCACGTGAAGGCAATGAATACAGCATACCGTCATGGCCCATCGCAATACCGTCATCGACTGCAATGGTATTGAACTCTTTGGCTACACCGCCTGCTTGCTCAATTTGACGCGCCACGAGTTGACCAAGGTCTTTAAGATGAACGTGACCCGGTACAAATTGAGTAAATGAGTTCACGACGGCAATAATTGGTTTACCGAAGTCTTCATCTTTCATACCAGTTGCGCGCCATAAGCCGCGCGCACCCGCCATATTTCTTCCGTGTGTCGATGTTTTTGAACGATAGTCAGGCATTTTATATTTCCAACAAAGTTTGAGCTTGAAATGAATCCTACAGATTCACTCTGGCTAAATCATACTGACAATGATGTAAAATCAGTCGAATTTTAAACCTATCATACACCAAGCCATTGTTTTTAAAGATGGCTTTTTAAGCTGAGATTTGGGCAGATGGGTCTATAAATAAAACCGAGTGATTTGACGACAAAAATCTTTTAACTGAAATCTACTATACCGCCATCAATGGCTGCACAATACAAAACTTTCATGAATAATTTTTAAATTTTATATAAATATAATTTATTTAAAAATTGCAAATTTGCGATTTTGGGTTATGAAATCATTGAGCTTGGACAGCTTCAAAGTTGCAAAAATCAATTTCTAATGTTCTAAATTACGCATTAATCATTTGCTATAATCCACATATTCAACACAGATTCGGTTCATTCATTTTGAAAATCATCTTTGCCGGTACGCCAGAATTTGCCGCAACAGCACTAGCTGCATTGCTCAACACACAACATGAAATTGTTGCGGTATACACTCAACCTGACCGCAAAGCTGGACGTGGACAAAAACTCACAGCTTCTGCCGTAAAGCAATTGGCTTTAGAGCACCATATTCCTGTTTACCAACCCCTTCATTTCAAATCATCGACTGAAGAAGGTTTAGCCGCACAAGCGGAATTAAAAGCCTTAAATGCCGATGTTATGGTGGTTGCAGCCTATGGTTTGATCTTGCCGCAAGTGGTGCTAGATACCCCGAAATATGGCTGCCTGAATATTCATGGCTCATTGCTGCCACGTTGGCGTGGTGCAGCACCGATTCAACGTGCCATCGCAACAGGTGATATTGAAACAGGTGTCACCATTATGAAAATGGCAGCCGGACTCGATACAGGCGACATGATGTATAAAACCATCTGCCCGATTGAAGCAACGGATACCTCTGCAACTTTGCATGACAAACTTGCAGAGCAAGGTGCAACTGCAATTGCTGCCGTTTTAGACACTGAACAAACATTGCAGCAATATCTGGACAGCCGTGAAGTCCAAGACGAAGCGTTAACGGTTTATGCACATAAGCTTTCAAAAGCCGAAGCAAAAATTGATTGGTCCATCGATGCTGTACAAATTGATCGTAACATTCGCGCCTTTAACCCGTGGCCGGTAGCATTTATTCAGTTGGATGAACAAAACAACTTACGTGTTTGGCATTCTGAACTTTCTGCTGTGTCTGCACCGAACGCTCAAGCAGGTGAAATCATTGCCATCGATAAAAAAGGCATACACGTTGCCTGTGCCAATGGCAGCGTGATTATTTTGACCTCTTTACAATGGCCGGGTGCTAAACCACTCAACCCTGTACAAATTTTACAAACCCAAAAATTGACTATTGGACAAATTTTATAATGAAGCAATCTCCCAACGCCTCGACCCGAGACCTTAATTTACGTGCTCAGGTAGTGAAGACGTTATTGGCTGTCCAAAATGGTCAATCGCTGCAATCGGTACTCGCGCAGCAAATGAATATCGTGTCAGATAAAGACCGTGCGTTATTCCATGAATTGGTGCTCGGTTGTTTACGTCAATGGTATGCATTGAAACAATTGACTTTACCATTACTGTCTAAACCGGTAGATAACCAAGTGGTTGAAACCTGTTTATACCTCGGTTTATACCAATTGTTATGTACCCGTGTCGCAGCTCATGCTGCAATTTCTGAAACGGTGGAAGCTGCAAAACAATTGGGTATGGGAAGTCTAAGTGGCTTAATCAACGCAATTTTGCGCCGTGCAACACGTGAAACAGAACAGTTCTACGACGTACTTGAACAAGCCACCAATTTACCAAGTTGGTTAACCAAACGTCTGAAAAAAGACTGGGGCGAACAATTTGATGAACTTAGTTATGAGCTTAAGCAAATTGCACCACTGACTTTACGTGTTAATACACGCCAAGTCAGCCGTGACGAATACCTCGATATTTTGGAAGATGAAGGCATCGATGCACATCGCTGTGAACTCTCTAATGTCGGTATTGTGATGGACGAAAGCCTACATATTCCAAGTTTACCGGGCTTTGAAGCAGGTGGTTTTTCGGTACAAGATGAACATGCTCAACTGTGTGCAACACTATTACCAAATCTCGATGGTAAATTTGTGATTGATGCTTGTGCTGCGCCGGGCGGTAAAACCGCACATATTTTAGAGACTTTCCAACCGAAGAAACTCATTGCACTGGATCAAGATGAAAAGCGTCTAAAACGTGTGGTTGAAAACCTTGATCGTTTGGATCTCGATGGTAAACATGTTGAAATTCAGACTGCCGATGCCATCACCTATACTGCTCCTGAACTTGCTGATTGTATCGTGCTCGATGCCCCATGTACTGCTGTCGGTGTAATGCGTCGTCATCCTGATATACGTTTACTACGTCAATCGGGCGACATTGCAAAAACTGTAGTGTTACAAAAACAAATTTTGGAAAACATGTGGAAGCAGCTTAAAGTCGGCGGCACGCTGCTTTATATCACATGCTCGATTTTAAAAGCTGAAAATGAACAGCAAATGGTTGAGTTCTTTGCCAATCATGCCGATGCCCAAGAAATTAAAATTGAAGCGGATTGGGGTGTTGAACAAATCCATGGTCGTCAATTGTTCCCGAAAGTGGGTTATGGCGATGGCTTCTTCTACTGCCGCATTCAAAAAACAGCTTAATCTACAATAGAATTTGCTTTTTAGTACCACATAAAAAAGGAACCCGAGGGTTCCTTTTTTTATCAACGATGAAGCTTAATCTTCTTCATCTGGATGTTTTGCTAAATGGATCGACGCTAAGATCAAACCGCCCCAAAGCAAAACAATTGAAATGATCATCATGATTAATGCAGATGTATTCATGTTATTTCTCCTCAGGGTTTTTGTCTTTCATGCAACTAAATACAATGGCACCAAGTACAAAGATCGCAATGACTAAACCGGCTACAGGCAATAACACGTCAACTGGATAACCACCATAGCCTTTAGATGCAACGTCTTTAATGGTTAAGCCTAAAGCTACTAATAATGAAAGCGGAGTAACAACCGTTAATAAGAAGTTCCAACCAAAGCCCAATTTGATACTTGAATATTGATTCACATGATCACGTAATTGCGCAAGCAATGGACGACGGAACCAAGACACCAAGATAATCGAGAACAAACCACCCGCTACGATACCAATGTTATTGGCGAAGTAGTCAATGATGTCAACGAAAGTAATCGCACTGTGGGTTGAGAAAATTAAGGTCGATACAATGGCAGAACCACCCGCAACAATCGTTACAGCTTTTTTACGTGACCAGCCGAATTTATCTTGGAACGACGCAATTGGCACTTCCAAAATACTCACCATTGAGGTGATCCCTGCTACAGCCAGTGACGAGAAGAACAAGAAACCAAATAAATCGCCGCCAGCACCTAAGCTAGAAATGATTTTCGGGAAAGCAATAAACGCAAGACCAATACCGCCTGAAACCACTTCATTTACAGGTACGCCCGCACTATGTGCCATAAAGCCCAATGCCGCAAAAATACCAATACCCGCTAAAATTTCAAATGATGAGTTGGCTAATGCAACGACTACACCTGAACCGGTCAAGTTGGTTTTTGCTTTTAAGTAAGACGCATAGGTCAACATGATCCCGAAACCAATCGATAACGAGAAGAAGATATGACCAAAGGCTGCTAACCATACTTTATAGTCAGTCATCGCATCCCAGTTTGGCGTAAAGAATGCATTTAAACCTTCTGTAGCACCAGGTAAACGTACCGCTTGAATCACCAAAATCGAGAACAAAATCACCAACAATGGAATAAAGATTTTATTCGAAAGCTCTACACCCTTCTTCACACCACCATATAAAATGAACATGGTAATCGCCCAAACAATCACCAATCCAAAAAATAAGGTCGGTACAAAACCAAAGGCAATTCCATCGGCATTTTGCAAGTAGGTATTAAAGAAGAAGCCTTGCGTATCTTCACCCCATTTTTGACCGATTGAGTAGAAAATATAACTGCCGGCCCATGACAATACGCTGGCATAGTAGATCCCGATGATGAGTGTCACCATCACTTGCCACCAGCCTAATGCCTCACTGTTCATAAGTTTTTTATATGCAGTAGGCGGTGCTTTTCGGAATTTATGCCCCACTGCATAATCTAAGAATAATAAAGGCAAACCCGCTGCAAAAATTGCAATTAAATAGGGAATTAAAAATGCACCGCCACCATTTTCATATGCCACGTAAGGGAAACGCCAAATGTTTCCCAAACCTACAGCGGAACCAATAGCGGCAATGATAAATCCTGATCGTGCCGACCAGTTTTCACGATTATCTGACATAGAACACCTAAACCTCAGGCATCTTTAACTGCTGCTTGTTATGGTTATATCGCGAGCAAAAAAAGAACCATAAAAATAAAATTCTGGGTGTTTGATCTGGTGAGATACCTTGTGAGCGTCTATACCAAATTGCAAACAGAAAAATCACATGCGCATTTTGGTTAAAAACACCACAAATAACTTTCCCTTTGTATGAATTAACAATACTCACTTTTTTTAAGTTTTTCTGTAATTTCTACGGCAAATATTCCATTTTTATAATGTGTTTAGGCTTAAATGTTCATTTAATCAGCTTATTTTTCATACAATTTAAGTTATCAATAATATAACTTTTAGGAATATTTTATTTCCAATTAAATTTTTAAAGTTATTTCAATCGATAATGTCCGGTAATTTGATAGGCATGCAAAATATCTTCTTCCTGTGTGCCCTCTCCAATATTATGGATAATCAGCGGAACACCGCTACCTTTCACTTTACGATCTGAAACCACACCGATATGCACTAAACCACGCCCTAAGTCCCAAGTGACAATATCTCCGGCCAAATACTGCTTATCTTTGACAACAAAGCCCTGACGTAGCATCCAGGTTTGAATATTGGGAACACGCCGATGATCAATATTTTTATCAGTACTTTTTAAGCCCCATTTTTGTGGATACTGCTTAAAATTAGCTTTCATATCTTCATGAATGGCTTGTTGTAAATCAACTCCTTGCTGTCGTAATGCACGAATTACCACGTCGGTACAAACACCCTTGATTAAAGGGACATCTCCCATCGGATAACGCAGTGCAGTATACGCAGGATCATAATATAAGGTTTTCCCAATCTGACTGCGTGCATCCGTCACCATTTGAGTGGCGTTAAAGGCAAAGACAGCCATATTCACGGTCATTAAACTGACCAATAATAAAATTCTTTTCATTTTTTCTTATGCACTTTAGGTTTTTGAAATGATTAAAAAATGGGCTTCGAACAGATCCATACTGAACCAAGCCCAAGTTTAAACTGCTACAGTTTTATCGCCAATACGCGTTCTTCTTGCATATCTCGAATGGCAGACTGAATTCCTTCACGGCCTAAGCCAGAATCTTTTACGCCACCATATGGCATGTTATCAACACGGAAAGATGGAATGTCATTAATAATCACTCCACCGACCTCTAAGTGATTCCACGCATACAACATTTTATTCAAATTTTGCGTATAGACGCCCGCTTGTAAACCAAAACGACTGCTATTAATTTTGGCAATACCTTTTTCAAAGTTTTTGTATTTCTCTAAAATCGCTACAGGGCCAAAGATTTCATCTTTATACACTTCTAGCGATTCATCGACATTTTCCAATAAAATTGGATCGAGCAATGCACCCTGATGTTCACCACGAACCAATGCTTTGGCACCTTTTTTTACTGCTTTATCGACCCATTTATGTACGCGTGTTGCTTCTGCTTCCTTAATCATTGGACCGACCATGGTGCTTTCCAAATGAGGATCAGCGGCTTTAAGCTGCTTCATTCTCGCCACGAGTTTTTTCTTCACATCGGTATAGATATCAGCATGCACCAAGATGCGTTGTACGCTGATACACACCTGCCCTGCATGGTTATACGCCCCACCGACTAAGCGTTCAATAAATGCCGCTGAAATTTCAGTATCAGGCTCAACCAATACAGCAGCGTTGCCACCAAGTTCCAAAGTCACTTTTTTACGCCCCGCACGCGCTTTCATATCCCAGCCGACAACATCGGAACCGGTAAAGCTGAGCAGTTTAAATCGGTCATCTGTTACCAAGACATCTGCATGTTCACGTGGACAAGGTAAAACTGAAAAAGCACCTTTAGGTAAATCCGTTTCTGCCAAAACTTCCGCAATTTTTAAAGCTGAAATAGGCGTCAAACTTGCAGGCTTCAAAACAAATGGACAGCCTGCGGCAATGGCAGGTGCAATTTTATGCGCAGTCAGATTGATCGGAAAATTAAACGGGCTGATCAACGATACAGGACCAATTGGCACATGTTTGACCATGCCTTGATAGCCAGATGCCGCTGCGGTAACTGCCAATGGGATCATGCGACCATCATCCATCTGTGTGACAGCATCGGCAGCAATTTGAAAGGTATTGATTAAACGTTCAACTTCAGCAGCTGCGGCTTTATGCGGTTTTCCACCTTCCGCAATTAAAATTTCAGTCAATTCTGCACGCATTTCATTAAAGCGTTTTACACAGTGCAGTAAAATTTTTTGTTTTTGAAAAGGTTCCAATGCCGCCATTGCAGCACTAGATTTGACCGCTGAATCAATGGCTTTTTCAATAGTTGCAGCATCAGCAAGTGCTACGCGTGCATATATGTCTTGGGTATATTTATGATTCACTTCTAACCACTGTTCGGTAGTCGATGCTTTACCTGCAACATAGAGCGGATAATCTTTTATATCTTGTATGGCTTTGGACATGACGATATTTCCATGATCTTGAGATATTATTGATAAATGTGAATAAATCTATGCCCTCTATCATGCGCTGACTGAGCACAGAGTTCACTATATTTAAGTAACAAAATGAACCACAAGCCTCAAACTCAGCTACCTAAATGCCGTGAATATCATGCCCTATTTTCAGATCTCTGCTTGCACTGAAAAACACATGATCGAGTTGCTATATAACGATGAAATTAAATTAGAAAAGGTGTGTAAAATAAAAAAATCTCATTATTTATCAACTTTTTAATCAATCATTTAACCTAAATTCAATGATAAAATTATAAGTACAACATAAAAAAGCCCATCAAATGACGGGCTTTTTTAAATCTATGATTTAGCTATACGAACGCTGTGTTTTCACTGAAGCCTTATTCATATTTTCTAAAGCGGCAACCTCTTCATCTGTTTGCGCTTTGCGAATAAAGAACACTGCAATCGCTGCGATGACTACTGGAATTCCCACGGCCATAAAGTTAATTTGATGTGGCAATTCTTGTGATAATAAATAGCCGATCAGAATCGGGCCAACAATCGCACCTGTACGCCCCACAGCAGATGCCCAACCAATACCTGTAGAACGAACAGACAGCGGATAATACTGTGCAACATAGCTATAGAGTAAGATTTGAGAACCAATTGCTGATGCACCTGCCACTGCAACCAAAAGGTAGATCACAGGCTGTGGAGAATTAAAGCCGAGTAAAGATAATGCCACAGCACCTGCCAGACATAATGTAATGATCACCGGTTTTAAATGGAACTTATCTGCTAAGATACCTCCCCCAATCGTACCAATTACCGCACCAATATTCATCGCCAATAGGAACGTCAAACTGCTACCTAATGAATAACCTGCGGCCATCATTAGTTTTGGTAACCAACTACCTAATGCATACAGAGTTAATAGGCACATAAAAAAGCATAGCCAAAACAACATCGTACTTATGCCACGACCTTGCTTATACAACGCTCTAACAGACGCTCCACCCGGAACAGCAACTTCAGTCAGTTCAAGTTGAGTATTTGCAGTCACCGTTTGCTCTGGTGCAATGGTTTGAATCATCCTACGAGCTTCATCGTGACGATTCACCTTCACCAAAAATGTGAGCGATTCAGGTAAAAATTTCCAAGCAAAAGGCAACAGTAACAGTGGAATACCCGCAATGAAGAACATGATTTGCCAGCCATAATCCGCAGTAAACCATGAACCAAATAGAGCGGCCATGATGCCACCCATTGCATAACCACTGAACATAGTGGTCACTAAAGTACTACGTAGATGCTTAGGTGCATATTCAGACGTCAATGCCACAAGGTTCGGTAATACTCCACCAATGCCAAGTCCAGCAATAAAACGTAAAGCACCAAATTCCGTAGGATTTGATGCAAAACCGCCTAGAAATGTGAATGTACTGAATAAAAATACACAGATCATGATGACTTTCTTACGGCCAATCTTATCAGCCAAAGTACCAAACATCATGGCACCAAACATCATCCCTGCAAGTGCTGTACTCGCAAGCATGCCTGCCTGAACAGCTGTTAATCCCCAATCTTTCATCAATAAAGGCAGCGCAACACCATTGATCGCTAAGTCATAACCATCAAATAAAATAAGAATTAGACACCACATCATGATGCTGAAATGCGATTTTGTGAACTTAGCGTTATCGACAACGCTATTCACATTCATTGTGCTTGTAGACATTGAACCTCACCTCCAATTGTGAGTTTTATTTTTCGCTACAATGCCGTTTTTCAATGTAAATTGTCCAAAATTACAAAGGTATAGACCCATACCTTTCAGATATATCTATGTCATTTGGGAATAAAATGTCATAAAAACTTAGATATTTTTGAAATATTTATACATAAAAAAATCGATGGACTGCGGGTCTAGTTTTAATAATGATTAATTATCAATGTGTTATTAGAAGCTAAATCACAATCAGACGATAGATTATTTGATATGAAAATTGTCAGAATAAAACTCAAATTTTATAGAAAAAAATCGCAGTTCTACGATCTAAGTCGTAGATTTCTAAATCATAAGTCATCAGCCATCACTTAAGTCGATAATTAGGCATTTAAACTGTTGTTTTAGCTGACTTACATTCAGGTTTTCCGACATTTTTAGGCTGAGAATTCCCTCAATTGATGATTTTTAAATGCGTTTATTGTCTAATAATCATCCATGTTTAAATAATTCAAGTCTCAATCTATCAATAATTTTCTCATTTTCCAGTTTGTCCTTCTACATTTCTTCTTTTCCCTTTTTCCCCGCATAAAAAAACACCCCCTGCACTAGTGCAGGGGGTGTTTCGAATAATGAGCTGGCGATGACTTACTCTCACATGGGTAACCCCACACTACCATCAGCGCTAAGAGGTTTCACTTCT